>CAZCWE010000414.1:0-997 GCA_964502285.1 uncultured Spirulina sp.
GTCGCACCTGGCAAGCTTTACTCACCATAAGCTCTGGGGTTGTTGTGGGTCTTGTATTGTTAGGCGGCAGCATCATCTGGGCCCAACAGCAAGGATGGTTTACCAAGCTAGGGTTACCTCGATTTTCTCTGCCTTCTCCCTTTGAGGGTGCTCAAAAGCCTCTCGATGAACAATCCGAGGTGCTGCCGCTGGTGAGTCAATCGTTAGCAGACCGCCGCCCGGCCTTGGAGCGTCTGGTGTCTCAGTCCCGTCATGGGGTTGAGCAGTACCGGGCCCGCTATCTCCTGGCGGTTGATTTCTTGACGGAACTGGAAGGGGGGCAAGCCTTACGGTTGTTGGATGGGCTAGAAACGGACTATCCGGTGCTGGCTCCGGCGATTTTGCTGAAGCGATCGCGGGGTTATGAGTTGACGAACAATTCCGAACAGGCCACCGCCACGCTCCAAACGTTGGTGGAGCAATATCCTGATTCGGTGATCGCGGGTGAGGCATTGGTAAAGCTGGGCGACACTGATCCGGCTTATTGGGAGCAGGCGATCGCAGAGTATCCCTACCATCCGGCGGTGCATGAAATGGTGCGCGATCGCCTTGATGGCCAACTCCAGCAGCCGGAACTCCTGTTATTCCTCGTGCGCTACGACAGCGGCAGTGCCGAAACCGAGACATTTCGGGATTATCTCGTGGAAAACTACGCCGATCAACTCACCCCTACGGATTGGCAAGCGATCGCCGATGGTTATTGGCAAGCCTGGCGGTATGGCAACGCCGCGAGTGCCTATCGCCGCGCTCCCCGCACCGCCCAAAATTTTTATCGCATCGCCCGTGGCCAAGATATCGCCGGCCAGAGCAGCGAAGCAAAAATCAGCTATCAAAACCTCGCGAACACCTTTGGAGAGGCCGAAGACACTGGCCAAGGGCTGCTACACCTCGCGCGTCTGTCCCGTGCGGAAGATGCCATTCCCCACCTCAACCAAGTGATCCGCCAATTTCCAGACCA
>CAZCWE010000414.1:1007-3917 GCA_964502285.1 uncultured Spirulina sp.
GGCATAGGGACGGGCGTCGCGCAGCAGCGGTTCGACCGTTTTGAACCACGCCCCCACGGCCTTGGTGAATAAAGCGGATCGCTTGGACGAATTGCGCCGAGGCAATGCGGCGGGCCAAGCCCGTCAAGCCCTCCTCGATCGCTACCCGAACTCCGACGCGGCCCTCCGCTATCGTTGGCAGCAAGCCCAGGCCAAAGCCGAGGCCGGCAACTATGGTGATGCGTGGAAATGGGCCTATCCCATTGCCCTGAATGATCCGAAGCATATCCTCGCGCCTAAGGCTGCGTTTTGGGTGGGGAAATGGGCCAGTCAACTCGGACGCACTGACGATGCGGAAGATGCCTATCGTTACGTCTTGACTCAGCACCCAGAATCCTATTATGCGTGGCGATCGGCCTCTCTCCTCGGTTTAGATGTGGGCAGTTTCACCACGATCCGCACCCTGTCTCCCACCATCACCCTCCCCAGCGTGCGACCGCTGCCCCCGGCGGGATCAGAGTTGTTCCGTGAGTTGTACCAACTGGGTCAGGATCAAGATGCCCAACGGGTCTGGTATGCCGAGATGGGCGATCGCACGACTCTCCACTACGGCGATCAAGCCGATTTGACTGTGAATGAGCAGTTCACCGAAGGCATGATTAAAGTCGCTCTGGGGGACTATATCCGAGGCATTACGGACATTTGGAGCCTCAAAGAGCGCGACAGTCCTGAGGACGAAGCCCAATGGCAAGCGCTGCGTAACGAGGACTACTATTGGCAAACCCTGTTTCCGTTCCCGTTCAGTGAGTTGGTTTTGCAATGGTCTCAGGATCGTCAACTTAACCCCCTCTTGGTTATTGCTCTGATTCGTCAAGAGTCGCGTTTTCAAACCGATATTCGCTCGTCAGCGGGAGCGATCGGTTTAATGCAAGTGATGCCGGAAACCGGGGAATGGATCGCCGAACAAAGCGGCATTGATGACTACCAACTCATTGATCCCGATGATAATGTTCAGTTGGGGACGTGGTTTTTGGACTATACCCACCGGGAGTATGACGGCAATTCGATGCTGGCGATCGCGAGCTACAACGCAGGGCCGGGGAATGTCAGCCAATGGGTGCAGCGGTTCGGCTTGAATGATGTGGATCAATTCGTCGAGGAGATTCCCTTCGGTGAAACCCAAGGCTATGTCGAATCCGTGTTTGGCAATTACTGGAATTATTTACGGGTGTACAGCCCTGAAGGGGTCGGTCAGATTGTGGAATAGCTAGATCAATTCATGATCACGAATCAAGCTAGGGACTTTGCCCCTAGCTTGATTCGTTGAGATTATCCAGGATTTTAGATGCTGCGCTTAACGAGGCTGTTGACCGTTCAGGGTGATCGGTTCTGGTAGCGCCGGAACAGTCATGCCAAAGAACCGTTCTTGGAGGGCAGCGATCGCCCGTTGATATTGGGGATCGCGCTGCGTTCCCTGCATCGACGGGTTTGCGTGGAGGAGCCGCTGTTGATCGCGGCTGAGATCCACTTCGATATTGGGGGTCACGCCGTGTTTGTTGATCGTGATACCGCTGGGGGGATAGTAGCGGGAGATGGTCACTGCGAGACCGGATTCATCGGAAAGTTGATGCACCGACTGCACGGTTCCTTTGCCGTAGGTGCGGCTGCCGACGAGGATCGCCCGGCCGTTATCTTTCAGAGCTGCGGCGAGAATTTCACTGGCGCTGGCAGAGTAGTGATCCACGAGTACCACGAGGGGCAGTTCAGTGAGGGAGGTGCGATTGGCGCTGTAGTGGCGATCGCCCCCTTGGCGATCCACCGTGCGGACAATCATGCCCGTTTCCATCCACATCCGCGCAATATCCACACTGGCGAAAAGCAGCCCTCCCGGATTGCCCCGCAGATCAAGGACGAATCCTTGGGCATTTTGGGCTTCTAGTTCCGTGATGGCCTTCTCCATTTGCTCGGCGGCGTGGGAGCTAAACTCATCGAGGCGCAAATACCCAATGCTGAGGTTGTTTTCCTGTTGGAGGCTGTAGTGCAGCACCGGGACTTCAATTTGGGCCCGCTGGAGGGTCACTTCAAAAAGACCTTTTTGGGGGCGCACGAGTTGCAGGCGCACGGTGCTGCCTTCTTCGCCACGGAGGATTTCGCTGGCTTCTTCGACGGTCATCAGGGCGGTGGGGCGATTGTCGATGCGGAGAATGCGATCGCCGGCTTCGATGCCTGCCGCCGCTGCCGGGGAATCTTCAAGGGGTTGAATCACCTTCAGGGAACTGGTTTGTTCATCCACACTGAGTTGCACCCCAATGCCGGAAAGCTCGCCGGAGGTTTGGTTGGTGAGGTCGGAATATTCGCTGGGGTCAAGGAAGCGAGTATAGGGATCATTGAGGCGTTTGAGGGCATTCCGAATCGCGGTGTAAGCGTCAGCTTGGGAGAGGTACTGTCGGCCGAGGAGTTCTTGGCGCGTGGCCTGCCAGGCATTCATGTCAAAGTCTGTGCCGACGAACTCGTCATTCACAATCTGCCACACTTCATCAATGACCACTTTGGGGCTGTCCTCTAGAGCTGCCTCCACGGAGGGGGTGATGCCGGGGGCCAGCATCGAGGCGGTGGCTAAGGTCGCGATCGCACTGTTGAGGAGGAAAGAAGGCAAAAAGGCGGACGGTTTAAAGGCAGATCGGTTCATAATCTCGACTTGACGAAGAAGGGGCGGAATCGAGCGGAGTAACCCGGCATCACCGCACAGGGGCGGTACAGGCTAGTTCTCAGGATAAATCAAGAGTTTCAGGGCACGGTTAAGGCATCAGCCAGTTTTCTGATTGTCTGAAAGTTTGCCCGGTTTGGATCTCACAGATGGGGAGGAAACTTACTGAGAATTTACCTTGACGAGGGAATATATCCAGTTTCTCAACTTCTTTGACTCTCCAT
>CAZCWE010000415.1:0-3186 GCA_964502285.1 uncultured Spirulina sp.
CATCCCAGCCTTGAGCGGCCAGCACTTCCATCACCAGCCCCGCCATGCCATAGATGCCGCAATCCCCCGACGACACCACCGCCACGCTTAAGCCGTGGTTGGCCAGTTCAACGGCCCGCTCGGCCCGTTGGGTTTCTTGGGTGATGGGGAGGGCTTCGACCTGTTGACCGGGACGGCGGAGGGGGGCGATCAGGTCGAGGTAGAGGGAATAGCCGATCAGGACATCGGCGGCGGCGATCGCGCCTTGGGCGGCGGGGGTGATCTGACTCAGCGCACCGGGGCCCATGCCGACGAGGGCGATCGCACCCTCGCGGCCCGTGTATTCTGTGGCGGCGATGGCGATCGCGATCGTCACGGCCCCTTCCCCGTCCGATTTGATCACCTGTTTCGGGACGAGCAATTGCGCCGCGCCGCTGGCCTGGAGGGCGGCAGCTTCGGCGACGCTGGCAGTACCGACGGTTTCGGCCACGTAGTCCGAGGGGTTGGGGACAGCGATCGCGCTCAAGGTGGCGGCAGGAAAGGTGCGGAAGGGATAAGCACGAGCAGCGCAGAGATCGAGGAGTGCGATTTCGTCAGCTTTGATGTCGATACTTGCAATGCCTGCGATCGCCTCCGGGGCCAAATTAAACGCTGTGCATACTTGCGTTAACGCCGCCTCAATCACCGCCAAACTCGTCCCCCGTTCGCAGCCCATCCCCACCCAGAGGACGCGGGGATACCATTGCACCGCTGGGCATTGAGGATCGGCGGGGTGGGGGTGATAGTCGATCCAGACTTGGGCGGCGGCGGTGGGGTCAGGGTCAAAGGTGAGGGAGTGACCGGCGGGGAGGGTGTCGCGCCAACAGGTCGAGCCGCTGGTTTGGGTGACGTTGACGAGGGCATGACGCGCGATCGCTGCACTCACTGCCGTCCAATCCCCATCGCCCCGCCGCCAGCCCCACGCTTCCCCCCAGAGATCCACCGCTGGCATCTGTTGGGCGTGGGCGGCTCCGGTGATGATCGGAGTTGCGCCCCAATGGGCGGCGAGAATCTGGGCGAGGCGATCGCCCCCACCTTGATGGCCCCCGCAGAGGCTAATCACGGTTTTGCCCTGGGGGTCAATCACGAGCACCGCCGGATCGCTGGCCTTATCGGTTAATAACGGTGCAATCAGGCGCACCACGGCCCCGGTGGCGAGGGCGAAGATCAGGCCGTCGTAGTCTTGCCAGAGGCTGGGGAGGCGATCGCGTAACCCCTCGCCGTAGGATTGCAGGGGGGATTCCGTGGCGAGGTGGGGCGGCACGAATAGCGGCCACTGGTGTTCACGACAGGCGGGCAAAAGGGTTTGAATGGCAGCGGGCGTTGTGGCGATCGCCGCCAAAGATTGAGAAATCACAGTCATTGTTTAGAGGTCAACCGGAGCGGACTTCCGGCCTAGAAGGTTAATCCACAGCCGCTTGATCCGCGTCTGCACCCTCTAGTGAAGCATCAATTTGGGGATCATCTCCACCGAGTTCGAGATCCCCCGGCAGTGCGTCACGGTCTAATGGCTCGGAGTCTGCGGGGTTCAGTAACGGTAACTGGGTTTGGGTATCACGGCCGTTGATTTGTGCCTCAAAGGCGATCGTCTCGGTATTGTCCCGCAACCGTTTGACGTATTCTAAATACACCTGATACTCGATCGCTTTTTCCTGAGCCACGCCATAAAACTGGCTCTCTTCGGGGACGGCTTCCATCGAGACCACGGCTTGATCCCACGCCCGCACCGCCTTATCCCAGTTTTGGTGCGTTTGGGCACTTTGGCCGATCAAAACTGCCTCTTCTGCATCGCGCACCGCCGTATAGAACGCCAAATCCATATTGCCTTGCTGTTGGCGGGCATATTCTTCGTAGCCTTGATATTCAATGACCTTATCTTGGGCTTGGGTATAGTTGGGGTCATCAACGGGAACCGCCCGCATCAAGTCCACGGAGGTTTCCCAATGCTCGGCGATCGCTTCCCAATCCGCCGCCGTTCGCGCCTGGGGAATCGCTTCGACGGCTGCGTTGGCATGGTTCACCGCATTGCGAAACGCTTCTTTTTGGGCGTTGGCTTGGGTGCTGGCCACGATCGCCGTTGATGACGGGGCTTGGTTGGCCGTATCCACCGGTTGGGCCGTATTTTCGGGGGTCGAGTCGGAGCCAAAGCCCAGCAACGCCGCCAACGACCAACCGCCCAAGGCCAACGGCACGAGGGACATGAGCACCGCTTCGGTAAAACGAGGGCTGCGGCGTTTGTCGGGGTCGCGATCGAGGCGGTTCACCATCGGAACGGCGAGGGATTTCGGGGCAGTGCTCTGGGGGGCTTTTTCGGCAGCGGGGGTGTTATCGGGATAGAGGGGCGGTTCGAGTTCTTCGTCGATGCTGCTGGGGAGGGAAGCGATCGCCTGCTTGTCCAGCATCGTGGGGGTAGCAGGTTCGGCCGCCGGAGCCACCGCCGGCAACGAGGCGGGAGCCGCTGCGGCGGGGAGATTGAGCAGATCGGGGATCTGAATCACATCGGCCTGTTGGGCGATCGCTTGCCGCATCCAGGTTTCAAACCGCTCATCGAGCAACCGTTGGCGCAGGGCTTCGTCAAACTGCGCCGGAATGTAGCGTTCCAAGCGCACAATCACCACCCACTGATCCACCCGAAACGGCGGCGACACCTGGCCCGGCTGGCTAATCCGCAACATCTGCGCCAATTTTTGATGGAGATTATGCAGTTCTAGGGGCCCCACGAGGCCGTTGGTGCGGGCTTCGGGGCCTTGGGAATAGCGGGTGGCCAGTTCTGCGAAATCCGCTTCCCCTTCCCGCAGCCGGAAATAGAGTTCTTGGATGATTTCGAGATTGTCGGTTTGAATCAGGGAAAACAGAACTTGGTCGTAGCGTTCCTGTTGATTGAGAAAATCCGCTTCAACGAGATTCCCCCAAGCGGCGAGTTTGAATTTTTGCAGTTTGAGCTGGCGCGGAGCAATGCGGCGAATCTGCTCCGGGGCCACGTTGAAATATTGCGGTTTTTTCGCCAATGCCTCACAGCATTGATCCAGTTCTGCATCGCTGTACTCCACCTCTGCGATCGCCCGCTCAATGGTCAATTCTCGTAATAAATGGGGCAGAACTTGCGGTGAAGTCAACAAGTTCACAACGTCTTCGGCACCCAAATTTTGTTGGCTTACGTTTAGAACT
>CAZCWE010000415.1:3211-3913 GCA_964502285.1 uncultured Spirulina sp.
AGTGGCTGATTGATGGCGAATCGGGACTCTCCCCTATTCTAGGCCCTTCCTTTCCAAAAATCGCCCTCTAGTTGGCGCAAGTTTGGCCAATTGTGCAGAGGCTTAAAACAGGCAGTGAATCATGCAACACACCTGAAGGCAAGGGGAATCCTTTAAAATGATGCAGCCTGATTCATCATCACCTAGTCATCCTCCGAATCGCTCTCCGGTTTTTTCTATGAATCACCCCATCTATCGCACCCTCGAAGCTCGTCCCGATAACTATCAGGGCTGGTATCAACAGGCCCTCACCCTGCACGACCAGCGCCGCTATCAAGATGCGTTGTTTTGTTATGACAAGGCTCTCGAATATAAGCCCGAAGACTATTGGAGCTGGTATCGCAAGGGCACGATTTTAGAAGAACTGGGTGACTATGAAGAGGCGATGACCTGCTATCAGGCCGCCGCCCAAGCCCGTTCCGATGACTATTGGGCGTGGTATAGCTTGGGCTATATTGCCCTCAAGGATTTGGAGAATTATCAACAGGCGGCTCATTATTTTGCCCAAGCGCGAGCGACGAACCCGGATGACTATTGGAGTTGTTATCGCCAGGGGGAGGCGTTGCGGTTGGCGGGGCTGCGGCGGTGTTTGCCGGCGTTTCACGTGAAACCGGCGCCGGGGGGCTGTGACGCATGCCAAAGTGTCACCCGACTGGCGTCACT
>CAZCWE010000416.1:0-3910 GCA_964502285.1 uncultured Spirulina sp.
GAGCACTTTTAGCGAGCGATAGACTTCGATGGTGAAGTCCACGTGTCCGGGGGTGTCGATGATGTTGAGTTGGTGTTCTTTCCAAAAGCAGGTGGTGGCGGCGGATTGAATGGTGATCCCGCGCTCTTGTTCCTGTTCCATGAAGTCAGTGGTTGCCGCCCCTTCATGAACTTCGCCGATTTTGTGGATTTTGCCAGTTAGTTTGAGGATGCGTTCGGTGGTGGTGGTTTTGCCGGCATCAACGTGGGCAAAAATGCCGATGTTCCGATAGCGGGTAATGTCTTTCTTCATATCTACGTTCTTCTAGTTTGAGTGCGACAACCGTTGGTGACTACCTTGAATAGGGGTACTCTAGAGCAATTGGCTAACCGTCTCTAGACCCTCGCTGACTGACAGTAGACACCGTGGAGGGGATCAAACGTCAGTTTGACCGCAAGGGTGATAACGATAATTCTTGAACAATTGTAAAGCGTTTCAGTACCAACATTGTAGATGGGATGGGATTCGACTGGAAACGGGGGGCGATCGCTCGCTCCGATGTCCTCCATTCAGGGCTGGTGATATGACCCCGGAGAGGGGTGTGATCTCAATTTGTCCACCGTCGTGATCTGATGGCAAAACTATGAACTTTTGTAGCGTTTTTTAAAAAAATAATGGTCAAAATGGGGGGATAACGGAGGGGGTGAGGGCGAGGCGCGATCGCTGTAACCCTTTGTCAGCAAAAGTTAAAGCCTTTTTGCTTGAGTTGCGTCGATCTCCGTAAATTCCCATAGCCGGTGTCCCGCAGTTTGGCGAAGAACGATAGAGTAAATGTATGGAAAACACCGGGCGCAACATCCGAAATCAGGGATGCCGGCCTTGGAGTTAATCGCGAACGAGATGGAAGTGCAAGCTTCTAGGCTCTCGATTTTTGGTGTGAATTATTGGTGTGTTCTTCGCGGGGAGTGAGACTGAATATGTTTGGTTTTAACGCAACGAAAAAACAATGGCAACTGATGAGTGCGATGCTCATCGCTGTGCTGGGTCAAGGTTTGCTGTTGGGTTCAGCGGGAGCTGAGGCCGTGAAGACGATGGATGGGACAAGCCACGCCATCCAGCTTGCCCAAACGACCCCGACTGAGCTGGAATCCATGTCTGCATCGTTGTTGGATAATGGTGTTCATGCCTATGGTGCTGCGATGCAGCGGGATCAGTTGGCGCAAGATTATTTGGTGTTTACGGTGGAGGATGGGCAAGTGCAGGGGGCAATCTACCGGCCGCGCTCGGAATATGCCTGCTTTACGGGGCAAGTGACGGAGGATGCGCTCTCGTTGGCGATCGCGATTCCGGATCATCCTGATGCGTCGAGTTATGCGATCGCCCTGGATACCCGTCCCACGGAAGTCGCCGGTAAAGTGCAGCGACAGGTCACGCTCCAGGGTTTTCACGCCTTCAACACCGTCAGCGATTTGGAACAAACCCTCCTCGATGCCTGTGCGAGTCAATAACAGCCGCCGCCACAATTCGGCAGAGTAACGAACGAAACCCCTCCAAGCGAGGGGTTTCGTCTCTTCACCGGGATACGGTACATTAAACCCACAGTCCGACTTGTGTAATGCAGTCATGGGTAAACAACAGCAACTCCCTCCCACTACCGCGATCATTGAAGACCACGCCCTCCATGCCACAACGGATAAGTGGTTTGAATATGTTGTCCGTGTCCATCCGCACCATACGGATTACGGCGGCATTGTTTGGCATGGAGCTTATGTGACCTGGATGGAAGAGGCGCGGGTGGAATGCTTGCGATCGCTCGGCATCAACTTTGCGGATTTGGTGGGGGTGGGGTGTGACCTACCCGTGGTGGAACTCTCCCTGCGGTATCATCGTTCGCTGCGCATGGGCGAGGTGGCCGTGGTCAAAACCCGCATGATGGAAATGAAAGGGGTGCGGATCAATTGGGCCTATCAAATCCAAAATTTAGACACCAACGAGCTTTGTGTATCGGCTCTCGTGACCCTAGTGGCCATGGATCGCGACAAGGGCAAAATCATGCGACGTTTACCCCCAGCCATGCGTGACGCGCTGGTGAAATTCTCCAAACAATAGGGCCACGCAACTCGATAAGATGATGAGGCGGCGATCGCCCGGTGTTTGCCCACAGCATCCCAACAGTTTACGCTCATTTTTCGGATGGTATCAGTGCAATCTTCAGATAATCTCTCGCGGACTCCTCTGTTTGACCTCATGGCTGTGCAGAACGCCCGCTTCACCGCCTTTGCCGGCTGGGAAATGCCGGTGCAGTTTACCGGCCTCAAACAGGAACATGAAGCCGTGCGCACCCATGTGGGGATGTTCGACATTTCCCACATGGGTAAATTCCTCTGGCAGGGTCGTGATGCCCGCCAGCATTTACAGCGGCTTGTGCCATCGGATCTCAGTCGCCTCAAGCCGGGGTTGGCGCAATATACGGTGTTGCTCAATCCGGACGGCGGCATTATTGACGATGTGATTGTCTATTACCAAGACACGGCGGCAGACGGCACAGAACAGGGGGTAATTATCGTTAATGCGGCGACGCGATCGCACGATTACGCCTGGATCACCGAACACCTCACCGCCAGCCCCGTCACCCTTGAGGATGTCTCTGCGGATCGCGTCCTGATCGCCGTCCAAGGGCCAAACGCGATCGCCATCCTTCAGCCCCTCATCAAAGCCGATTTAACCAACATCCCCAGCTTCGGCCATTGCCAGACCGAAATCTCAACCGGAACCGCCTTTGTCGCCCGCACTGGCTATACCGGCGAGGACGGCTTTGAAATCATGGTCGATATTCCCACCGGCCAAGTCCTGTGGCAGGCTCTGGCCGATAGGGGAGTTGCGCCCTGTGGCCTCGGCGCACGGGATACCCTCCGCCTCGAAGCCGCCATGGCCCTCTACGGTCAAGACATTACCGAAAACACTACCCCCCTCGAAGCGGGTCTCGCCTGGTTAGTCCATCTCGACAGCAATCCCGACTTCATCGGGCGGGACGTGCTCGCCCAGCAAAAAGCGGCGGGGGTGGAACGGCGTTTGGTGGGGTTGGAAATGGCCGGGCGACATATTGCCCGCCACGATTACCCGGTGGTTGTGGATGGGGAAACGGTGGGCATTGTCACCAGTGGCACGCTGTCCCCCACCTTGGGCAAAGCGATCGCCCTCGCCTATGTCCCCAAGGCCCTGGCGAAGCTAGGCAGCACCGTTAATGTGGAAATTCGGGGTAAATCCTACCCGGCGACTGTGGTGAAAAAGCCATTTTATCGCTCGCCCCATCGCAGCTAGTTCTACTCTCCGGGAGGGAATTGTCTCACCCGAATTAACTTTATTCAACACTCTCGAATGTTGATACTCACGGTGCGTAAACTTTAGTTGCACCCTCTCGATCCCTAGGGTGAGAGTGTTAAATTAGTAATTGAAGCAGGTGATGCTTCCCTGACAGATAAAACAGTCAAGGTTCTATTCATTAGTAAAGCGAGGTTAAACATACTGTTTCATTTTCTATCTGTCTCGTTGAATCGACCAAAGAGCAATCCAACATTGCAAACAATCTTCCTCAAATAGTGATCAGAGAGCAATACTTAGGCTGAGTTTTCGGCGGAATGTATCTCTAAACAGTATCCACATTGGGATTAGGAAGTACGTGATGCAGAACCGGGTTGCTCTTTTGGCTATGAGACCTCGAACATGATCCTGTGATGAACCTCTGCACCCATGCGGCGCGGCTTCTCTTCAATGCCCCGCTTGAGCAACTCACCATACCCCTCATCCCCTGCTCCCCCCTTCGACTCCGCTCAGGGCATCGCTTCTCCCGCAGGAGAAGGGAGTTTGAAGCCCTCGCCTGCGGGAGCTACTGCTTATACATAACGTTCAAATGTTGGCCTACGTTGCGATC
>CAZCWE010000417.1:0-2156 GCA_964502285.1 uncultured Spirulina sp.
CCGAATTCTCCCCCCAAGCCGCCAACCGCCGCCCCACCGCCCCCATCACCCAAGATCTCGCCGTCATGGCCACCGATGTGGAGATCACCGGAGCCAACCCCGAACTGATCCAAATCGCCCGCAACACGATCGCCACCGAACCCGGCCAGGCCACCAGCGCCAGCCAACTCAACGCTGATCTCGCCGCCCTCAAGCGCACCCAACTCTTCAACGATGTGCAGGTCAACGCCATTCCCAACGACCAAGGCTGGCAGGTGCAATACGCCCTCAATCCCGTGGTGCTCAGTCGAGTCCAACTGAACAACGCCCGCGTTTTAACTCCGGAGGTCGCCACGACCCTCTTTGACCAACAACTGGGTCAAGCCGTGCAGCCCAGCGCGATCAACGCCGGGATTGAACGGCTCAACACTTGGTATCAAGACAACGGCTATGTGTTGGCGAAAGTGCAGGATGTGCGATCGCAGCAAGACGGCAGCCTCAGCATCACCGTCAATGAAGGCGTGGTGGGCTCCGTGCAGGCTCAATTTACCGATGACGAGGGAATGGTCACCGATGGCCGCACCCGTGATGATTTTGTCCTGGAGCAACTGAGCGTCAAGCCAGGGGAAGTGTTCCAAGTCGAGCAGGCCCAAACCGATTTACGCCAACTCTACAGCCTCGGTCTGTTCGAGCACGCCCAAATCGCCCTCGCCGATCGGGGTGACAAAACCATCGACGTGATCTACGAACTCAATGAAGCCGCAACGCGGGGCGTGAATGTCGGCGGCGGTTACAGCAAAGATTCCGGCGTGTTTGGGTCGGTGAGTTATAACGATCGCAACGTCGGCGGCATCGGTCAAACCCTCGGCCTTGACCTCCAGATCGGCACGCGAGATATGCAATTTAACACCAAATTTGACCGCGCTTATCGCGTCACCAACCCCGACCAACTGGGCTACAGCATCACCGCCTTCCGCCAACGGGGGATTTCCGGCAACTTTGATCAGGATGTGTATTTAGAAAACGGCGATCGCCCCCGTGAAGGCCGCTTCGGTGGCGGTGTCGCAGTCAATGGTGCGATCGATGAGTGGGACACCTCCGTCGGGGTCAATTTCCGCCGCGTCAGCATTCGTGATGGCGAAGGGGAACTTACCCCCGTCGATCAATACGGTAACGCCCTCTCCGCTAGCGAATCCGGCATTGATGACCTCTACACCGTCCGCGCCCAACTCAGCAACGACCAACGCGACAACCCCCTCAACCCCACCTCCGGCTCCGTTGTCTCCCTGAGCAGCGAACAATCCATCCCCCTCGGTAGCGGCAATATTCTCATGAACCAAGTCAACGCCAGCTACTCCACCTACCAAGCCACCCGCATTTTGAATCAAGACAACCCCGAAGTCCTCGCCTTCAATGTCCAAGGCGGCACAACCATCGGCGATTTACCGCCCTACGAAACCTTCCTACTCGGCGGGGCGAACACCGTGCGCGGCTTTGGCTCTGGGGATTTGGCCGCCGGTCGGAGCTATGTCCTCGCCTCCGCAGAATATCGCGTGCCGTTATTTAGTTCGCCCGTGTCCGGCGTGGTCTTTGCCGATTTTGCTAGCGATCTCGGTTCCACACCTGCCCGATTGGGCGAAAGCGGCGAAGCGGAAGCCACGAAACCCGGAACCGGCTTCGGCTACGGTGCTGGGGTGCGCGTCAATTCCCCCATCGGCATCCTGCGGGCCGATTTTGGCATCACCAACACGGGCGACAGCCGCCTTCAGTTTGGTGTCGGCCATCGCTTCTAAGCCCCCTCACACCCAATCCGGGCTATTCGCCCGGATTGTATAGCAGTACTTTCTGGTCGAGGGCTGAGGGTCGTCGTTCGCGTAGCGTCTCCGCAGGAGATAGCCCGGTCGCTTACCCTTCGACAGGCTCAGGGTGCGCTGGGTTGCTCCGGGAGGCTTACCCTTCGACAAGCTCAGGGTGCGCTGGGTGCGCTGATTGATTGTATGCCCCGACTATTTTCCCTGGGTAGGATTGATTGAGCCAGAGCGAAACCCGACCCTTACCGCAGGGGTCACGAATACCGTAGCTCTGTGCCAATGACGCTGTTCCACTCTTGGCGATACTCCCGCTGCTCAAACAACACTAAACAAGCATCCACCACATCAGGATCGTAGAGAGTGCCT
>CAZCWE010000417.1:2166-3887 GCA_964502285.1 uncultured Spirulina sp.
ATCCAGCGCCGCATCCAACCCCAACGCACTGCGATAGGGCCGATGGGAACTCATCGCTTCCACCACATCCGCCACCGATAAAATCCGAGCTTCGAGCAAAATATTATCACCGGCTAAACCCGCAGGATAGCCACTGCCATCGAGACGCTCATGGTGTTGCAAGATGATGTCTTGAATCGGCCAGGGGAAGGCAATATCTTTAACAATTTGTGCCCCCACCATCGGGTGAGACTTAATGATTTCAAACTCAGCGACGGACAGTTTCCCCGGACGATTCAAAATGTCTGAAGGAACATAAATCTTACCCACATCATGGATCGCTGCTCCGAGATATAAGCCCTGGTGTAGTGCAGGATCAAGTCCCATTTGGGCGGCGATTTTAAGAGTTAAATCTGCCACTCGTTTTTGATGTTGGGCCGTGTAGGGATCGCGACAAGCCAGGGTACTCACCAAGGCCATGATCGTACTTTCGAGGACTTGATTTAACTGGAGCGTTGCTTGCAGACTTTGCTGCTGCATATAAAGAACGGTTAAGCCGGATTCAATACTGGTTTTGAGGACGTGAATGAGGTCACGAGTCCAGTCAGCTAATTGACGTTCTTGTCCGTCGAGGATGCACAGTGTGCCAAAGGACGTACCGTCGGGCCACAGGATGGGCACACCGTAGTAGAAAATCATCCCCAGTTCAATGTCAGGGTTAGCATCCCAATTAGGGTCTGTGAGGGCATTAGGAACGAGAAGCGGGGCTTGCGATCGCAACACCGTTTCACAATACAGCCCATTGCCCAAATTTGCCGTCTCTCCTTGTGCGTAGGGGTTAGCTTGTCCCGAATTGGAGGTAGAAAAAACTTCAATGGTAGTGGGATGAATTTGCATCACCAACGCCGCCGGAACATTGGCAGCTTTTGCTAGCATATCTACGATTTTTTGCCAAGCTATATGCAGTTTTTTGTCAACTGATGGCTTGGTGCGATCGATGTGATAATCAGCCGTAAAATCAGACTCATGTTCAGTCATTTTAGTTTTGAAAATCTAATCTGGTATCAACACCAAAAACAGTCGCAGCGAAATCAACGTCAAAAATATTACGGTAAAGATCTAACTATCAGTATAACAATGATGAGCATCCCAACCGCAGCATGTTGAGGCTGTTCAATAAGAATTACAAAAAAACATTAAGACTTGTTTTGAGGTCTACACTACAGCGAGCAGACTTAATGTAAGCAGTGTAAATGGAGCCCAATCTAATCATAATCAGTTCGATTCATCGAGGGCTTTAATGTTATGAATTTCATTGTCCAGAGGTGGCGGAAGACAGTTAGCGAGCGATCGCACCGCCATCGGCTCTCGGTTCTGTGCCGCCGACGAGAATTGAGCCGTGGCGGAGAATCATCTGACCCTTGCCGAATTCGTAATCGGCGGGGGTGATGCTGACCCGATGGCCCCGCGCTTCGAGACCGGCGGCGATGTCTGCGTTGACGCCCGTTTCTAAAATGATGCGATCGTCCCGCAGGAACCGCCAGCGGGGGGCATCGAGGGCCGTTTGGGGGTTCATCCCGTAGTCGGTGGTGTTGACCACCATTTGCACATGACCTTGGGGCTGCATCTGTGCGCCCATCACGCCAAAGGGGCCGAGGGCTTGGCCGTTGCGGGTGAGGAAGGCGGGGATGATTGTGTGGAAGGGGCGTTTGCGGGGGGCGAGGGCGTTGGGGCGGTGGGGG
>CAZCWE010000418.1:0-3872 GCA_964502285.1 uncultured Spirulina sp.
TCGAGCACCGCCAAGCCATCCGCCGTATCCATTGCCCCATCGAGGTGCAGTCCCCCCGTCCACCACACCCAGAGCAGGACGAGGGCGATCGCCCGCAACAGCGACGACAATCCCCCCTGCATCAGCCCCCAATCAATCGCCCCTAATCCCCAGCCCAAGCCGATTCCAATCAGCGGAGCCCAGCGAGCAATCCGCTCAAACCGGAGGGGCCAATGGGGGGGCAAGGGGAGGCGTGTATAAAAAACAAGGGCACTACTGAACGACCAGAAAAATTTTTTGAACATCCTCAATCCGAAAATTTACGGGTCTATCTTTGGTCATGGTTTACATTTAGGGGCATCGCCAACAAAAACGGAGACAAATTAAAATCTTGGGTTAAGATTAATCCAAGGGTAGATAGTTTAACCCAAACCCAGGATGCCCACCATCCTGCCACCATGGGCTTAAACCATTCGTTCCCGTCTCCTTTTTACTCAAAGTTTGTGATTGCCAAGTCAAGCCTTTGACTTGTGCAAGGTTAGGCTTTCCCTTTCCCTTGCCAAGACATTGTTGCGTGGCATCTCCTCCACCGCATCCGTCCGCATCAACGGCGTTTTCCCATGAGTCATAATCAACTCCCCCACTCTTTTCCTGCTCCCTGCATTGTCGATAACGGCATTGTGGTGAATAAAGACGATATGCGTCGTTTACTCGCGACCTTAAACCGGGTGAGCTACAGGCACTCCCTTGATCATCAGGTTCAAAGTGAGGGAGAAGGGGTCATTCTCGATGTATTTCTTGACCCTCAGCAAGCCACATTGGTGGCCAACCACGGCATTTATTTAAATGTGCAAAGTTTTGATTATTTGCACCTGCACCAATCGCCCAATTACGAAACCTACTACGATTTAGTCCAAGATAATCGTCTGCTCCGTTTAGTCCCCCTGACCAATCCACTGCAAGAAGAAGTCACCGCCCAAAACTTGGATGAAGCGGCACTAGAAGCTATGCTCAGTGAAGTGTTGTCGGCCAAGTGGGATGTCCAGATTGATGATGATGATTGTCCGTTCTAAGCTGGTGCGATCGCGCCGGTACCAAGGCGCATGAAGACCTCAGTGACGAGCGCCTTTCAGTTTCACATTGATGCCACCTGCTCCCAAACCCAAGCACGGGCAGCCACGTTTACAACGCCCCACGGGATCGTCGAAACGCCGCGATTCATGCCCGTGGGAACCGTCGGAACGATTAAGGGCCTAACCCCCGCCCAAGTCGAAGCGACCCAAGCCCAGATGATCTTGGCCAATACTTACCACCTCCACCTCCAGCCCGGTGAAGCATTAGTCCAGGCGGCCGGGGGATTACATACCTTTATGGGGTGGAACCAGCCGATCTTGACAGATTCCGGCGGTTTTCAAGTCTTTAGCCTTAGTAAGCTGCGGAAGTTAACCGAAGACGGTGTGACGTTTCAATCGCCCCGTGACGGTCGCAAAATTCACTTCACCCCAGAAAAGTCGATCCAAATCCAGAACGCTCTAGGGGCGGATGTGATTATGGCGTTTGATGAATGTCCGCCCTATCCCGCCACCCGTGAAGCCGTGGAAGCGGCGACTCAGCGCACGTTTCGCTGGCTGGAGCGATCGATCGCCGCCCACGCACGGCCCGAAGATCAGGCCCTGTTCGGCATTGTCCAAGGCGGCATTTATCCAGACCTGCGGATTGAGGCGGCCCATCAGTTGGTGGCGTTGGATTTGCCGGGCTATGCGATCGGCGGGGTGAGCGTGGGGGAACCGCCAGAATTGATGTATCCCGTGGTGGAAGCGACGACCCCGATTTTGCCCGCCCATAAACCCCGCTACCTGATGGGGATGGGGACGTATCGGGAGATGGTGCGCGCGATCGCTGCCGGGATTGACCTGTTTGATTGCGTGATTCCCACGCGCTTCGGTCGCCACGGCACGGCGATGGTGCAGGGCGAGCGGCTCAATCTCAAAAATGCCCAATTCCGGGACGACTTCACCCCCCTCGACCCCACCTGCCCCTGCTATTGCTGCACCACCTTCAGCCGCGCCTATCTCAACCATCTGGTCAAGGCCAAGGAAATGCTGGCCTATATTCTGCTCTCGCTCCATAATGTGACGGAACTCGTCCGCTTTACCCAACAGATTCGCGAGTCGATTTTGAGCGATCGCTTCGTCGAAGACTTCGGCCCCTGGCTCACCGATCCACCGGCATAGTTACCCCTCCGCCTGGCCCACCGTCAGCAATTCCCGAAACAGCACCGCCACCGACCCCGCCATGATCACGGCATAGTCTTCGTTCATGGTTAACAGGTCGGTGTTCGTGTCGAAGTCCAACAGCAAATCCCCCAAGGTCATGATCGCGGTTTCGTTCAACGCTTCCACCAGGGCCGGAACCTCTAGATTAGCCGCGTGACACAGGGCTTTGATCTGCGCTTCGTCTTGATCCAAGATCGCCGCCAAGGCCCGTTTTTCGAGGGCAGTGAGGGCATGGACAAACTCATACCACTCACTGGCCAGGGCATAGACCCGCCCCGGCAATTCCGGCTGTTGCAGTTCGGCCAGTTGGGTTTCGAGGGCGGTGAGTTGGTTTTGGGTGGTGGTGAGGGTGTCGAGGGTGTCTTGGAGTTGGTTTTGGGCGGTTTCGTAGTCCTGTTGGGCGATCGCCAGTTGGGTCTGTTGCTGCTGCACTTGGCCGCTCAAGTCCTGATGCTGCTGTTGGAGGGCGGTGAGTTGGGGCATCAGGGTGTCGTGTTCTGCCTGGAGGGTGTGGAGGCGTTTTTGGAGGTTGTCCCGTTCTTGCTGGAGGGCGGGGAGTTCCGTCTGTTGGTTGTGGAGGTGCTGCACGGTGTCGTTGAGTTCGTCGCGGCGGGCTTTGAGTGACCCTAGGCTTTGGCGCAGTTGACCGGCTTGGCTCTGGAGGGCGGCTTTTTCGGCGGTCAAGCGGGCAACATCCTCCTGCACGGCTTCGAGGGCTTCCTGTTGGTCAAGAATATCGGTTTGGGCCACTTCGATCGCATTGTTGAGGCGGTGGAGATATTGTTCGAGCTGTTGGGCGTTTTGGTGTTGGGCTTGGGTGGCGGTGGCGACGCCGAGGGATTGGGGGTAGGGGGTGGGGGTTTGGGCCTGTTGGTATTGGCGGAGTTCGTGGATCAGTTCGTTGCGATATTGATGTAGTTCGGTGATCCGGCTCAGGAGGCGATCGCGATCTAGTTCCAACGCTCGTAAGGTGTCATTGACTTCTTGCTGAGTGTGTCGCGTCGTTTGGATGGTCTGCTGCAAGGTGTGGTGTTGGGCTTGCAGGGTATGGATTTGGTGGCGGAGGCTATTGCGCTGGTGGCGATCGTCTTGGAGATGGCGAAATTCGGCCCACAGGGAGACCATGTAGCTCACGGGGATCATCACCATAGCGGTGATCAAAGCGGGGGCTACTCTTTGATGCAAGAGCAGGCCCAAAAGAAACCCCACGCCAAACGTGAGGAAACCAAACAGAAAATTGTATAGGAATGGTGTTTTTTGCGATCGCATTAACCGGTTCTCATCCTCATCACAGTTTCCTTCACTCGACTGCCAGTGAGAATTCATCCCTTATCCTACCGCTTCTCTCTCTCGTCTCAAGGGCTGACACTGAGGTTTTCTGGCAATTGTGCGATCGCGATCGCATTCAGTTCTCTTCAGCGTGTGAGGGGTTCCCAACTCCCGCCGCTCCGCCCCCGTCGTCACCGCCACTGGCATCCCTAATGACCAATCCTCGTTTCAACCCGTTAAAATTATTTTTGTCAACCCCCAAAAACCGTACTACATGATTCGGTCACACGGAGTTTACGAAGGTGAAGCGTAAAGCCCCCGTTTTCTAAACGGGGGATATAAGCGAAG
>CAZCWE010000419.1:0-3859 GCA_964502285.1 uncultured Spirulina sp.
CAAGACGCGATAATGGCCCACTTCCCCCAGTAACCGAGTCACCTGCTGGCCCATGGGGGTCTTGAGGTCAAGATAGCAGGGTAACCACCGCGCTCCGTGCTGACGGTTGTAGAGTACCGTCAACCACAGCAGCATCGGATGGGGAATGGTGGAAAAGAGAAACTGGTTATACCGGGTGCTGGAGCGACGGTTGACAATGTCATTTAATTCCAGCATCACCCAGAGCGAGGCGACTGCATCTTGATCAGAGCGGATGATTTGCGGGAACACGATTTTTTGGCGCGGTTTATTGCTGGGCCATTTTTTGCTCCAGCAGGCGTTTTCGATCGTGGAGGGAGTGCCGGTGTTGGTGGCGGTGGTTTTGGTGGTGGCGATCGCATCCAATTGCGCGATTTTCTGCGATCGGTTGTATTCCACCTCCATCGGTTCAATCAGTTGCAGAATTTCCTGCACCGACTGGGGGCGATGGTCGGGGTTTTTCGCCAAACACCGCATTACCAACTGACTCAACTCGGGCGGAATTTTCAGTTCCGGGCGCAGGGGTAAGGGTCGGAATTCGTGGTGCGCCTTGTACCAGCCCCCGAAGGAATTGTTTTCCGGCAACAGGGGCATATCCCGCGAGAGCATCTCGTAGAGGGTGATCCCCAAACTATAAATATCCGAGCGATGATCCAGTTCTTTCCCTTCCATCTGTTCGGGGGAACAGTAGGCCAGCGTCCCCATGAAGGAATGGGTTTGATCCCGGTTCGCTTCGATTAATTTCGCAATCCCAAAATCCAGCAGTTTCACCAATTCCCCGACGCTGGGATCTTGGGTGATGAGGATGTTGCTGGGTTTAATGTCCCGGTGAATGATTTGGCTGGGTTCCCCTTTAAACAAGATGCCTTGGTGGGCGCAGTTCAGCCCCCGGCACACTTGGCGCACAATACTCAAACAACGCCCGAAGGGAATGGCGTTGGCTTTGATCATGTCGCTGAGGTTTTCCCCTTGGAGAAATTCCATCACGTAGTAGGGCACATCATGGTCATCCACGCCGTAATCCTTGACGCGGACGATGTGCATGGTTTTTTCGGCAAGGAGGGCGCAAATGGTGGCTTCTCGCTCGAAGCGATCGCGCATCCGCTGATTCAACAGGGTTTGCGCCAAAAACTTGACTGCAACATTAACCCCACCCAGCAGCGTGTCTTCTGCACGGTAGACGCGACCCATCGCGCCTTTCCCCGCGAGTTCGACAAGATGATAGCGATTTGATAAACGACGACCAAGGTTTGGGTCAGTCATAGTTACGATTCCCTTCTGAGAGCCATGGTGTGATGGAGGTGGAATGGCTTCAGGCGCAGGTTAGCCTTCCCCACCATTATGGCTTGATTTTCATGCAGAATTTGGTAAATATACGGAGCTAACCTTGACGACGGAGGGTTGCTTCTAGGGTGGTGGTCATGGCATTCCCGACAAAAATACCACTCGAGAGTAGATAGGTTTGATCATCAAGACGATACAGGCTCTCGAATCCGCTCTGTCTCTGGCTTTGGCGTTCATCATCGCTAATCACACGATAGCTTTGCACAATCGAATCCGGTGCAACCCACCCTTCCCCTTCAATATGCCCGAAGACACTGTGCTGAAGGACAAAATTATAGAGGCGATCGCCTAAGTCTAGACGGCCTCGGTATTGTAGGGTGATGGGCGACTGCTCACCATTGGGAAAATCCAAGCGGGTTACCCAAGTAAACCAGTTTTCTTGTCCCCAGGCGATCAAGGTTTTGCCCTGGATAGGAACGGGTACACCACTGCGTTCTAACCAATGACCTTGGAACGTCCAGCGTCCTTCCTCTAACAGAAAGGTGTGAGACACGGCGCAATTATAGACGATAGGTTTTCATGCACTAGTATACCCTCAGGACTGACGGATGACGGGATGAATCTCACCGAGGGGGCACTCCTGCTTCGCTCCCGTGACGGCGGGGACGTTGCCGGGGCTGCCATCCTGCCAACGCCAATAGGCAAGCACGGCAAAGGCGATCGCTTCTTTACTGCCGGAATCCACGCCGTGCTGATCGGTGGTTTCCACAAGGGCCGGGGCGAGGTGCTGGGCGAGGCGATCGCGCAGGTAGTGGTTGCGACTGCCGCCACCACAGAGGAGGATGCGATCGGGCAGGTGGGGCAAAAAAGCGCGGTAGCTGTGGGCGACGGTTTGGGCGGTGAAGTCCGTCAGGGTGGCGAGCCAATCCGCATCACTGAGGCCGTAGGCTTGGGCGCTTTCCCAGCATTGTTGTAGGTAGTCCGGGCTGAAGAGTTCGCGGCCGGTGGATTTTGGGGGCGGTTGGTGGAAAAACGGATGTTGGAGCCAGGTGTCAATCAGGGGCAGGCAGGGCTGGCCTTGGGCGGCCCATTGACCGCCGAGATCATAGGTTTGTTGGTAATGGGTGAGTTGCGCGATCGCTAAATCCATCAGCACATTTCCCGGCCCGGTATCCCAGCCGAGGATGTGATGTTGCCAGTCTGGGGCGTGGCGGGGCGGCAAATAGGTGACATTGCCGATGCCGCCGAGGTTTTGGATACAGCGGTGCTCTGTGGGGTGGCTGAGGAGGGCCACATCGAGCCGCGACACCAAGGGCGCACCCTGCCCCCCCGCCGCGAGATCCGCCGCACGAAAATTACTCACCGTCGGCGTTTGGGTCAATTGGGCAATAATTTCCCCCCGCCCCAGTTGGACACTGTAGCCCAGGTGATCGCCCTGGGGAGGACGGTGAAAAACGGTTTGACCGTGGGAGCCGATCAGATCCACGGGGCCGGTGCTGGCTTGGAGGTGGTGGGCCGCTTCGGCAAAAGCAACGGCGATCGCATCATCGAGGGTCGTCAACTGGGCCACGGTCAGCGGTTCCCCACCACAAACGGCGAGAATTTGCGATCGCAGTTCGGGCGCGTAGAGCACGGTGATCCCCGCTTCGAGGGTGACGCGAATATCGAGATCTTGCCCCTCAATCCTCACACAGGCCACATCAATCCCATCCACGGACGTGCCGCTCATTAACCCCATCACCCGCATCATGCTCTACTCCCTATTCACCCTCAACAGCAGAATCCCTTTCGATGCGCACACCGAAAGGGATCGATCCAAACCAACGCGATTACTGGGTCGCCAGTAATTCCACGTCAAAAATGAGCGTAGCATTGGGGGGGATCACACCGCCAGCACCCCGCGCCCCATAGCCCAGATTCGCCGGAATAATCAGCGTGCGGCGTTCCCCAACGTGCATCGACAGGACACCTTCGTCCCAGCCTTTAATCACTTGACCCACGCCAATTTTGAACGAAAAGGGCGTGCCGCGATCGCGGGAACTGTCAAACTTTGTCCCATCCTCTAGCGTGCCCGTATAGTGAACCGTCACTCGTTGGCCCTTGGTGGGACTCGCTGCCCCGTCCGGTGCGGGGGTGATCACTTCATACTTCAACCCGGAATCCGTTGTCACAATGTTGCTATCGCTCACAGGAGCTTCTTCCTCTTGAATAACAGGGGTGGGAGCCGGAGCCGCCTCACGTTCCGTCAGTGTATCAGGGGTTGGCGAGCTTTCGGCCGCGATCGCACTCGGCCCCGCCCCCAAACCCAACACCAACGAGGTGATCAAAACCACCGCACAGACCGCCATCACGCCAAAACTAATCCAAATTTCACGCATAAACACTTCTCTTAACGCCACAGTTTATTTTCTAAATCTCGCACTTGATGCTCCAGACGGTCAATGCGTCCCCGCAGTTCATCCACTTCCGACTGACGCGCCACCCCAAAATCCTGGAGCACATTCCGCAGTTGAACCTGCATCCGCTCTTCAAAATTACCCTGTTCTGTCCTCACTTT
>CAZCWE010000420.1:0-3855 GCA_964502285.1 uncultured Spirulina sp.
ATTTGGCTCGCTAGACTGGGAATCCCCACGCCTTTAGGCTGGGGAGGATGTCAAAGCAAGGATCTTGCGAACGCATTTTTGAGGGGGCAGTGTAGCAATACCGCGACCAACGGGAGCACATGAGGGGTTGCGAGGGCGATTCAAGAAGGCTAAGATCCTGTTATCGCACGGCGACGGCCCTTGCAGGATATCCATAACTGGACTCCGAGAGCACCAAACGTGATGGATTGGGAGGTGGCGAACCCTCACTGAACCTAGAAAACAAGGTATGGGGTTCCTCAGCTCAATCGTGCTGGGGGTAAAACGTTGTACGTCATAGGTGGAACATACAGTTTTGTACTTGTTCATTATTAGTCTGCGGTGGGGCGCATCGTGGACGTTAAATTAAAATGCCCTGGTCGAGGTTCTGGCGGGGAATGTTTTGCATTCTAGTTAAGACTCTGTGAATGGGGAATCTCTAGCTATACGCATCGCGTTAGCTGGATGAGCGTCAAGGGGCCCATCGTTCTGATCAATATTCCTATGCTAACGACCCAACCCACACGTCCATTGATCGAGGCTCAACGCCAGTTTTTTAGCACCGGAGCCACCCTGTCCTACGAGTTCCGGGCCCGGCAGTTGACCGCATTACTTGACGCGATTCAGAGCCGGGAGGCGGAGATTTGCGCGGCACTGCATCAGGACTTGCATAAGCCGGATTTTGAAGCGACCGTCTCGGAAATCACCTATGGCATCGAAGAGATTCGCTATGTGCTGAAGCGTCTGAAGCGTTGGATGCGGCCGCAGCGGGTGAAGACGGGGGTGCTGCTGTTTCCGGCGCGGGGGGAAATTCGCTCCGAACCGTTGGGGACGGTGTTGATTATTGGCCCGTGGAATTATCCGTTTCAGTTGGCGATCGCGCCTCTGATTGGCGCGATCGCCGCCGGGAACACCGCCATCCTCAAACCCTCGGAACTGGCCCCCCACACCTCCCGCCTGATCGCAGACCTGATCGCCGCCACCTTTCCCCCCCACTACATCACCGCCGTGGAAGGCGATAAAGAGATTACCCAGGATTTACTGCAACATAAGTTTGACCATATTTTCTTCACGGGCGGCACAAAAATCGGCCAGATCATCATGACGGCGGCAGCGCAACACCTCACCCCCGTCACATTGGAATTGGGCGGCAAAAGCCCCTGTATTGTCACGGCGGATACGCCTTTGGCGGTGGCGGCGCGACGGATTGCCTGGGGGAAATTGATCAACGGTGGCCAAATCTGTGTCGCGCCGGATTATCTGCTGGTGCCAACGGCGATCAAGGCGGATCTGATTGCGGCCCTGAAACAGGCGATCGTGACGGCCTACGGTGATGATCCGGCTCAGAGTCCGGACTATTGCCGGATGATTAGCGATCGCCACTGGCAGCGGTTGGTGGACTTGATCGATCCGGCGAAGGTGGTGCATGGGGGCGAGTGGGATCGTGAAACCCGCTACATTGCCCCGACGATTTTAGACGGGGTGACCTGGGATGATCCGATCATGGCCGATGAAATTTTTGGCCCGATTTTGCCGATCTTGACCTATGACAGATTGGAGGATGCGATCGCGCAGATCAACGCCCGCCCGAAGCCCCTCGCCCTTTATCTGTTTAGCAGCGATCGCGCCACCCAAGAGCAAGTCTTAACCCACACCTCTTCCGGTGGCGTCTGCCTCAATGACACGATCATGCACCTCGGCTCGCCCGAATTGCCCTTCGGCGGTGTTGGCGACAGCGGCATCGGAGCCTATCACGGCAAATATTCCTTCGACACCTTTTCCCATCAAAAAAGCGTCCTCAACCGAGGCACTTGGCTCGATCCCGCCCTCCGCTATCCCCCCTATGCTGGAAAATTGGCGTGGTTCCAACGGCTGATGAAATCCTGATGGCCCGATAATGGAACGTTAACCGCTATTACTACGCCACCGTTTGGGATTATGACCGTTTACCTACGCCCCGCTACCCCTGCCGATGTTCCGACCATTTTCCAACTGATCCGAGCCCTCGCCGACTACGAAAAATTGAGCCACGCCGTCACGGGGACGGCGGCTGATTTGGATGTTCATCTGTTTGGGCCGCATCCCTGTGCAGAGGTGGTGTTGGCGGAATGGGAAGGGATTGTGGCGGGGTTTGCCCTGTTTTTCCGCAATTATTCCACCTTTTTAACGCGGCCGGGGTTGTATTTAGAAGATCTGTTTGTCTTGCCGGACTATCGCGGCCGGGGCGTGGGGAAAGCATTGCTCAGGCATTTGGGGCAAGTGGCGGTGGAACGGGGCTATGGTCGGGTGGAATGGTCGGTGTTGGATTGGAATCAGCCGGCGATCGCCTTCTACGAACGCATGGGCGCGACGGTGTTACCGGATTGGCGGATCTGTCGGGTGACGGGGGAGGCCTTGCACACCCTCGCCCAGGATGATTAACGCCCCCCGATGACCTCTGTGCCGCGCCATTGCGTTAATCCCGCCTGTCCTGCGCCCTTTCCCCAACCGAGCCAGCATCGTTTTTGTCAGCGGTGCGGCACAAGTTTGCAATTGCGCGATCGCTTCATTCCCCGCCAACGCTTAGGGGCGGGCGGGTTCGCCACGATCTACACCGTTTGGGACGCGCAACGCCAGATCGAACAAGTCCTTAAAGTCCTCACCAACCCCGCTCCCAAAGCCCTCGACCTCTTCACCCAAGAAGCGATCGTCCTGCGCAGCCTCACCCATCGCGGTATTCCCCGCGTCGATGCCGACGGCTTCTTTGAAATTCCCACCCCTGACCTCACCCTCTACGGTTTGGTGATGGAAAAAATCAACGGCCAGACCCTCGAAACCCTCCTCCTCGACCAATATCCCGAAGGTTGCCCCGAACCCCTCGTCCTCGACTGGTTTGGCCAAGCCGTCCGCATTCTGCGCCTCCTCCATGGCCGCCAGATTATTCACCGCGACCTTAAACCCTCCAACCTGATGATCCGTGCCGAAACGGGGCAACTGGTGATTATTGACTTCGGCGGCGCGAAACAGGTGGGCGCGGCCACAGCTTCAACGCGCCTGTTTTCCACGGGCTACAGTCCCCCGGAACAAGTCGTAGGCGCAGCGGTGGACCCCCGCGCCGATATCTATGCCTTGGGGCGCACGCTCCTCCATCTCCTCACCGGTCAACCCCCCGAAGCCTGGCCCGAAACCCCCCAAGGCACGCTCCAATGGTCGTCCCGTTGGCCGATTTCGCCCCCCGTGGCCCTGCTCCTCAACCGCATGATCGCCCCCAATCCCGCCGATCGCCCCCCGTCCCTCACCTCTGTGCAACAGCAGTTAAAACGCCTCCGCCCCGCCCCGTGGCGGCAGCGATGGCAGACCCAATGGCAACGGTGGCGGCAGGCTTGGCGAGGGTTTCAACGCCGGGTGCTGGAGCCGTTGGGGGCCGCGGTGCGCCAGAGTATTGAGCAGTGTATCGGGGCGATGCTGGGGGCGATCGCAGGCTCCCAGATGGGCTATTGGGGCGGACGGATCGAAGCGATCGGGCCACGGGCGGCGGCGGCCTTGACCCAGTGGCTCCAGGCCCAATTGCCGGGGGTGATGGTGGAGGTGGATGGGACGATGTGGGTGTTTGCCTTGGCGGGGTTGGGGACAGGGTTTGGGGTGGCTTGGGCGGGGGTGGGTCGCTATGGGCCGGGCTGGGTGGGGCTGTTAGGCCTGTTGAGTTATGGGCTGGGGTGGTTGTTTTGGTTGGGGATGCCCTTTGGGGTGTGGGTGCGGTTGGGGGTGTTGGTGTCGGTGGCGGTGGGGCTGTTGGTGTTGAGTTTGGGGGTGCAACGGGGGGCGGTGGCGGCGGCGGTGCTGGCGGTGCTGGCGGTG
>CAZCWE010000421.1:0-3850 GCA_964502285.1 uncultured Spirulina sp.
ATTCGGCTCGCTAGACTGGGAATCCCCACGCCTTTAGGCTGGGGAGGATGTCAACCGATTAACCGTTTGATGGTGCTATGAGTAGCGAATCTGCCTTTGATGCGGATCTGGAACGTTCCCGCGAACCGGCCGTTCCCCTGACCTTGAAAACCCAACTCAGCTATGGCGTGGGGGAGGTGAGCAGCGAGATCACGGGGAGTATTTTGGTCTTTTTTTGGCTGTATTTCCTGACGAATGTGGTGGGATTACCGCCCGCCCAAGCCGGGTTGGTTTTAATCATTGCGCGGGTGTGGGATGGGGTGCTTGATCCGTTGGTGGGGTGGTTGAGTGACCAGACGCGATCGCGCTTTGGGCGGCGGTATCCCTGGATGCTCGGCGGCGCGATTCCCATGGGGGTCAGTTTTGCATTTTTGCTCTGGGCGATGCCGTCGGCTCCCCTGCATTGGCGTTGGCTCTATGCGACGGCGATGGCGTTGCTGTTTTATACGGCGTTTACGGTGGTGATTGTGCCCTATTCCACCCTGGGGGCGGAGTTGACCCACCAATACCAAGAACGCACCCGCCTGATCAGTGTGAAGGCATCGTTTACGATTGGCAGCAGCATTACGGGGTTGATCTTGGCGCAGATCATTTTTGGGTTGATCGACGATGAGGTGCTGAAATACCAAGTTTTGGGGGGCGTGTGTGGGGCGATCGCGACCCTCAGCATGGTGATCTGCGTCTGGGGAACCCGCGAACGCTTCGCCGCCATGCAAGCCTTTCGCCACCGCCCAGTGAAGCCGCCCCAAATGCCGATCCGGCAGCAGTTCCAGATGGCGTTTAGTAACCGTCCGTTTCTGTTCATTGTTGGGATTTACCTCTGCTCCTGGCTCGGTTTGCAAGTGACCGCCGCGATTTTGCCCTATTTCGTTGTGGAATGGATGGGGCTAACGGAGCAAGCCTTTACCCAAATGGCGTTGGTGGTACAGGGAACCGCGTTTTTGATGATGATTTTTTGGCGGCGGTTGAGTATGCGCCTCAGTAAGCGGGCGATCTACCTCTGGGGTGTGCCGCTCACCTTGATCGCGCAGTTGGGCTTGTTCACGCTGCAACCGGGTCAAACGGGGTTGATGTATGGGTTTGGGATGTTGGCGGGGATGGGGCTTTCGGTGGCGTATTTGATTCCCTGGTCGATGTTGCCCGATGCGGTGGATTTTGATGAACTGCGCACAGGGCAACGGCGGGAGGGAATTTTTTACGGGTTGATGGTGCAAATGAAGAAGCTAGCGATCGCCGTCACGATTTTCTTCATCAGCCGCCTCCTCGATTACTCCGGCTTCGTCACCGATAACCTCAGCGATCCCGAACAACCCGCCTCCGCCCTCTGGATGATTCGCCTTTTAATCGGGCCCATTCCCGTGATCAGCCTCGTCGTGGGGTTGATCTTGGCCGCCACCTATCCCCTCTCCCAAGCGGTTCACGGCGACATCATGCTCAAACTCGCCGCCCAACGCCGCCAAAGCGAAACCAAACCGGAAACTGAAAGCCCCATCCTCTAAATTCTGAACATCACCACAAGAGGCCCTCGCAGCGATGCCCACATGACGCGCTCTGCAATGATCAGCCAAAACGATAGTGTTTTTTCACAGCGTCGTGAATCTCCCACACGCAGGCCATCCCCGCCGGAAAGGTGACCAAATCCCCCGCGCCAAAACTGACGGGCTCGCCGCCGTTGGGGGTAACGGTGACGCGACCCGTGAGGAGATAGCAGGTTTCCGCCTCGTCATAGCCCCAGTCGAATGTGGAAGCGTCCTTTGTCCAGATCGGCCATTGTTTAACGCCGAGGCGATCGCATTCGGCGGGGCTGAGGTGGGGGGTGACTTGGATGGTTGTGGTTTGGGTTGTCATGACGAACACTCCAGAAAATGAGCTATTATTCCGCCATTGTGCTGAAGGGGGAGCGATCGCGCAACTTTCGCCAGATCGGTATCGTCCTCAAGAAATCAAGAGCATCTTAACTTCTGGGCAAGATGCTCTTGCGTCACTCAATCGTGTGGTGTTATTTAAACCAGTGGATCTCGGTCTTGCCGTGTTGCGACCGAAAATCCACTGGTTTAAGTCTATTCCTCACACCACCTTTACCGTAGGCCAAAGATTTTGAACTGTGGAGCACCAGAGTGACAGTCTGTAAATCGGCATTACCACGGACTGCCCAGCAGGGTGAAGGCTGACCCAAACTAATTGGGTCAAGAACGGTAAAGCGATCGCTGCACATTTGACAAAACCTGCACGATTCAGTAAATTGGATAACTGCGTTTCCAATGCGTGCGGAACTGGCGGAATTGGTAGACGCGCTAGATTCAGGTTCTAGTGGGAGCAATCTTGTGCGAGTTCAAGTCTCGCGTTCCGCATCACCAAAACCCCCCGATTAATTATAATCGGGGGGTTTTGGCTGGGAACAGCACCTGACCTCAAGGTCAGGCTGGATGCGATAGACCGAGATTAAATCAGCGTCAAGTTGGGATAGTTGGCCAAAACGTCGTCTGTGGACAGGGTATCGCCATCGGCTTGGGGAGTCCAGAGAATTTCGACGGCTAAGAGGCGATCGCTGCCGATGCTGCCCAGTTGCTGCACCGCGTTTTTGAGGCTGTCCGCATCGCTCACCTTGGGTAAGTCCAGCTTGCCCGTCGCCCCGACTAACAGGGTCGCCACCAGGTATTCACCCACTTCCCCTTGCTCGACGAGGGCCTCCTGTTTGGCGTTGGCCTGGAGTTCGAGTTGTTCCAGGGCACTGTCTACATTGGACAGGGTTTCAGCGGTGAACTTACTGCGTTCGGTGAGGGCCAGTTGGTTAAAGGCCGATTCTGCGGCTTCGAGGGCAGTGTATTGGGATTCTGCGGCCCCGTAGACCCACAGTTCCGGATTGCGGAGAATGGCTAAACTGCTGGCTTGGAGCACGTTGGCGCGACCGCTGGCAGTGCCGGTGTCGGCGTTGCGGGCCAGTTGTTCGAGTTCTGTTTTGAGGCCTTGGGCAGAGCCGAGGAGGCCCACTTGGACTTTGGCGACGGAGACTTTTGAGGGGGCGCGATCGCCCTCATCGGAGCCAAAGCCACTATTGCGGAAGGCATTGACGATGAAATTCACCAACGCCAACCCAATCACAATCGTAAACAGCCCGCCAAAACCACCACCAAACCCGAAAAACGGAATCAGAAACGGAAAGCCAAAGCCGCCGCCCATGCCGCGTGGAGCATAGCCGCCCCCCACTGGGCTCCGGGGTGCAGAACGGCTCGGTAGCGAACGGCTCGGCATCCGAAACGAGCCACCGCCCATCCGTCCCCCACTCCGTGCCGCCAGCGCATCGGACGCATGGCCAAAGCTGAGCAAGACAATTAAGCCGATGACAAAAATGGATTTTAAAACACGCATTCGCCGAGTTGCCTGAAATACAGTCTTAAACATTCAATCTCCTTAACTACAAAGGTTCGATGAGAACCCATCGGGACGGAGTCCCCCATTGATGATGTGGGTGGCTCCGTTCTTCTATCTTAAAAAAGTTTAGGGTGAACCTGTTGGATTCTCTTGCGCCAGAGTTGAGCGGGGGAGGGAATACCGGGACTGTCGTTAGCGGCGACGATTGCGATCGCGCCGCCGGAAGACCCTCGGAATCGCCAAAAAGCGACGGCGACGGTTGGGGTTTTGGCGGCGGCGAGCTTCTTGTTCAACCCGCAACCGTTGAGCTTCTTCAATGCCGGGGGCATGGTTGCGATGATGATTGGGAACCATAGGAGACAGGGAGCTGAACCCCCAGGAACTTTGTTCGCTGTTGTCTTCGGAGAGGATCGGCGGGCTGGTGTCGTACCACCAGGTT
>CAZCWE010000422.1:0-3821 GCA_964502285.1 uncultured Spirulina sp.
CTCCTGGGGGGGAATGCGATCGCAGTTCACGACATTGAACAGGCGATGATGGGTACATCCCTCGGCGTGGACATGAAGCAAGGCGTGCCCGTCCACGGCGGCCACCGTCACCACCTCAAAACGATCAACACCGTCCGTCGTCACGGTTCCATCGCCAAAACCGTAGAAGCCGGGGTGTTAAGCCGGGGCATCATGTACGAATGTGTGCAAAAAAATGTGCCGTTCTGCCTCGCGGGTTCGATCCGCGACGATGGCCCCCTGCCGGATACGGAAATGGACTTGCTCAAAGCCCAAAATACCTATTCGGAAATGATCGAAGGCGCAGACATGATTCTGATGCTTTCGACGATGTTGCACTCGATTGGGGTGGGCAACATGACCCCGGCGGGCGTGAAAATGGTCTGCGTCGATATTAACCCCGCTGTGGTGACGAAGTTGAGCGATCGCGGTTCTGTGGAATCTGTGGGCGTGGTCACTGATGTGGGGCTGTTCCTCAGTCTCTTGGTGAAACAGTTGGATCAACTCACCACTCCCTACGCCGCTTCGGTTTAAGGGTTTGACCAAATAATGAGCAGGGGAGCAAGTCGGCTCCGATGCACGGGTGGCGATCGCATTTCTTTTCTTGAAAATGAATGATGTGATCGCCACCCATTTTGATCATCAGTAACCGAGCCCATGGCGGTCTGATGATCACACTCTCGTCAATAGCACTGAATTAAATGAATCAATTAAAACCCCTCTGTGCATCCCTAAACACGATACATCAGGCTTATTTTTGCAGCATAAAAAGGTAGATAAAGGTTTCGCATCTTTTAGCTTTTTTCCACTACACTGATGGGAGACAAACAATCCGTTACTATTCAACACTTCCGAAATTCTATGAAATTTTTGCAATTGCGATGGGTCTTCATTTTGATACTTGGTTTCGGCCTGACCCTCGCGGCCTGTGGAGAAGATGTCGCCGAAGAACCGACCGATACTGAAGACACAGAAATGGTCGCAGCAGAAGACCCCGACACAGAAGAGATGGAAGCAGCAACCCTAGAACCTGCCCCAGAAGGAACGTTTGCCTTTACCGTTCAAGAAGTATTGTCTACTAGTTTTCCTGAACAAACGGGCTACGATGTTGAAATGGTAGCTTGTCCGGAAGCTATTGAACTAGAGAATGCCGATCCCTTTGAATGCGAAGTGATGACCACAGAAGGTTTCACAACCACCGTTGATGTGTTTCCCAACCCCGAAGCAGAAACCTTTGATTGGTTAACCAAAGGCTTAAATCTTGTGGCAATCGAAGAAGCGATCGAAGGACAAATGTTAGATGCTGATATGCCTGGAATTGCAGACTGCGGCTTAGAAGCAGATCCTAATCCGTATCGTGAAGTGGAAGTCGGCAGCACCTTTGACTGCATCTTTACCTCAGAAGACAGTGAAGAAACCACAATTATGATCACTGTCAATGATGACAAAGGTAATGTGACCTTGAGTACAAACTAACGTTAGCAGTGAGGATACTCGTCGATGTTGATTGTGTTGCATCGAGTACAAAATGCTCAAAATAGGGTCTGCGATCGGAGCGATCGCAGACCCTCACAACTATTCAGGGAAGAAGCCGAGAATTCATCAAGACTCACACCCTAAATTAGGCAATAGATCAAATCAAGATATACAGGAAAAATTAGTATCAATTTTGAATTTCCCCTGTTTACAATAGGGACAAGGATGATCATCGAGATCATACAAATCAACAAATTGATCCGAATGACACTTAGGACAATCCGTGCGAGGCTTTTGGGAATCAACCATAAACTCTTTCCCACACGTTAAACAAAGATGAGGGGAATCATTTCCAATACAAAGCGCGAGCTTTTCATGGTCTGGGTGATACGCATATTTCTTCTTCCCCGATTGATTAATGTAGTAAGGATTTCCATCAGACCAAGCCTGGATACTGTGTTGACATTGGTCACAGACATAGAGTTTTGCTTCAGCCATACATTTTTCTGAACTTAAAACAGAATCAAGACATCTCTTCTATGGTAGACGAATCGTCCTGCATCTATCGCCGTCGTCGGGAGCATTGAGGCTGTTTGAAATTCTGATCCGTAACGAGCGATCGCATTGCCATGATCCAAAATCCGGGGCAATGAAACCACCGCAGCAGGTAGAGGTCGGATTTCATGTTGTGTGAGTGAGAGGCTCACCCTACCCTGGCATTGAGTCTCTGTCGTGTGAGTAATGCGAGCTTCTAGCTCACTGCTCAGTCTGCGATTTTTAGGGATTATTTGCTCAAAATTTGAAATCAATTGACTGGCTTGTCGCGATCAAACAAATGTTAGGACGATGTGGGGGTTGGTGATTGACAGGTTAAGAGGGGTTTCATCCACAGTGCAAACCCTGCCGTTGCTAGGGTCAAAATGCCCGTTACCCAAAACGGCGCACTGTAATTAATGCTCACCAAAATCCCCGCAAATGCTGGCCCCAAGGCATTAGAAATACTCAAGTAAGATGAATTAATACCCTGTACAGCTCCCTGCTCCGTTTCCTCACTATTGAACGACAAAATAGTGCTGATCATCGGCATGGGAAATGAGTTGAAAATTCCCAATAAAACCGCACCGACGACAAAACCGCTTAAGGTGGGGAAGAGGGGAATGATGAAAAAGACGAGGGCGCGACCTGCGATCGCATTCACCAAAATATCCGCCACATTAAACCGTTTTGTTAACGGCTTCACGGCAAACACCTGAGTCAGCACCCCCACCACCCCCACCAGCGTAAACATCACCGCCAGACTCTTCGCATCCTGTTTTAATATCTCCAAGAAAAATGGCTGAAACGCAAACGTAAAAATCGTAAAGGTAAACCCACTAAAGAACGTCAATAAAAACACCGGCCCCAACTTAGGCCGTGTCATCGCCTGAAAAATACGACCAAACCCAAACAGTTGCCATCCCCACCGCATCGGCTCCCGTTTTTTCAAGGTTTCCGGTAACACCACCCAGGCTAAAATCGTCGCCACCAACGCCATCATCGCCCCGGCAAAAAAGCTCATCCCCAAGGGTGTCACCCCTGGAAATGTGGGCAAGGTTTGCGCCACATAACTAATCGCTGGGCCCGTGACAAACCCCAACCGAAACGCCGCATCAAACAGGCCAAAAGCCCGCGCCCGATTTTCGGGGGTCGTTGTATCACTAATCACAGCCTGGGCGATGGAGGTATTTCCCCCGGTCAAACCGTCCAAAATACGGGCAAGAAAAAGTAGCCACGCCACAGTTGTGAAGCTGGCGAGTAAATTCGCCAACACTGTACCGAATAAGCTCAAGACTAATAGGGGTTTTCGCCCTATTCCATCGGATATTCGCCCTAGAATAGGGGTGGCTAAAAACTGTGATATGGCAAAACTTGTGGTGAGCAAACTGGCTTGAAAGTCACTGAGCCCAAATGTTTTTGCATAGGGATAGAGAATCGGAATAATTATCGTAAAACTAACAGAATTAATAAACGCAATCAGGGCAATGATCCAAAATCGAAGGGGGAGCCGATTCGTTTTTGACATAAATATTTTGATAAGAATAAATCAGTTTTGAAGCTAATCTGATGCAGCGATCGCTGATTTTAAAAAAAAGAACAGTGCGATCGCTTTCTATCTATTTAATGACCCATAAGAATAGCACATCCTCTTTGCAAGAGGAGATTCAATAAAAGGGTGTACCCCACTCATGCAGCTTCAGACTGATTGCCATCTAGTGCCCTCATCCCCAGCCCCCCCCCCTTCGGCTTCGCTCAGGGCAAGCCTTCGGCTTCGCTCAGGGCAAGCCTTC
>CAZCWE010000423.1:0-749 GCA_964502285.1 uncultured Spirulina sp.
CCAGAGTAAGAGCGATCGCATCCAAGCCAACGCCTGATCAATCCCGTCGGAGGTAATCGGGTGGATCGGGTCGCCTAATAACGGTTTTGGGCGGAGTTCACCCCGATAGGTATTGAGTCCCCCCAGTTGTACCCCCAAGGCAGCGGCATAGGCACACTCGCTCCAGCCGGAATTGGGGCTGGGGTCTTGGGGGGCATCGCGGCGGCAGAGGGTGAGAACGTGGCGGGGTTGGCGGGAAATGAGGGCGAGTAAGCCCACCGTCAACCGACAGGGGAGCCAGGTTAAGCGGTCTTCGAGTTGCGCACTGAACCAACCGAGGTCGTGGAAGGGGTCGCGGCGATAGCCGATCATTGAGTCGAGGGTGCTGGCGGCTTTGTAGGCGATCGCAAGGGGCAGCGGCCCGATGCCGAGCCAGAGGCCGAGGATCGCGTAGAACAACGGAGCGGTCACGCCGTCGGTGGTGTTTTCGGCAATGGTTTCGAGGACGGCGCGGCGAATTTCCCCGGCATCGAGTTGATCGGTATCGCGGCCCACGTAGCGGCTGAGTTGGTGGCGGGCTTGGTCAAGGTCGCCGGATTCGAGGGGTTCGAGCACATCTAGCGCGGCCCACCGTAACCCCCGCGCCGCGAAACAACTGGCGAGGAGAATCCCCTGGACGATCGCCCCCACCAGCGGCTGTAATTGCATCCCCACGGTGGCGATCGCCAAACCGATCAGGCCGCTGCCGCCGATTAACCCCACCCCTAAAA
>CAZCWE010000423.1:759-3814 GCA_964502285.1 uncultured Spirulina sp.
CCCGCCACACCCCCCAATTAATCCCAACCCCAACACCACGCCCCCCAATTTGCGCGGCCAACCGGGCCCTAAACGGAGCAGGAGGGACTGCGATCGCAAAATCACCCAGCCCATCCCTTGCACCGGATGGGGCCAATCCCAGGGATCACCAATGGCATAATCCAACCCCGCCGCCCCACAGAGGATCGCGAAATCAGTCATCAGGGAAGCAACCATAAGCGCACCGAACCCCAAAACGAGCGTTACCGTCTCCTTATTTAACCCTGTGGGGGAGATTTAGCGGGTGTGGGGTCGGGCTAAGGGGGGCGCAGTATCGGGAGGAAGGGAAGAGGCCGTTTGGGGCGTGGGGAAGAAGGTGCGATCGCGCTTCACCGGAGTCGGTTCTGTGGCCACCACGTCTTCGCTGCCATTGATCACGCCGCCGAAAATGGGGATTTCCGCATCGAGCAACTGCTCCAACATCATCCCCAAGGGCTTTTTCTGCGTCACCCCTGGCCGGGTGGTGACTACCATGCCATCGGTGAGGGGCTGGAGCAGCAGCGCGTCGTTGCAATGATCGAGGGGGGGCGTGTCGAGAATTACCAAGTCGTACCGAATCCGCGCATCTTGGAGCAGGCGCAACAGTTCGCTCGACTCCAGGAGCATCGCGGCGTTGCGTTGGGGGCCAGCACTGGGGACAACGTAGAGATTGGCCACATCCGGAGCGAGGGCCGTACAGGACTGCGCCGCACCGTAATAACTCAGGGGTTCTGTGACGGCATCGAGATCCACCGCGAGGTTGAGAGAAGACACACGGGAGCGCGATCGCAAATCCGCCTCAATCAATAAGGTGCGCTGACCCGCATGGGCCGAGGCGATCGCCAAATTATAGGCCGTCATACTCTTCCCTTCGTTCTTCTCCACACTGGTCATCAAGACCACCTTGCCCTGCGGCCCCGCCACCCGGCGCAGCGTACTCCGAAACCGCTCGTATTGATCCCCATAGACCGCATTTGCACCCTGGATCAGCGGGAGATCTTCCGGATAGGGCGGCGCATTGAGGATCGGCAACTCACCGAGCACCAACACATCGCGATCGCCCAACACCGCCCGAATCTCGCTCGCCGTATATAAATGGGGGTCAAGAATGCCCAACACCAAAATCACCCCCGCCCCGGCCAACACTGCCACGACAAACCCCGCACTCGTAATGATCAGCGGGCCCGGCGGCGGTGAATAGGTACTCGGCACCAACTGCGCGAGGGGAGGCTGGGCAACGGTTAAACTACCCACCGCTTCCGCCTCCGCTGATTGTGCATCCACCAACTTCGCCTGGAGAAAGTCGTGAAAATTCTTCTTGAGGGTGAGTTGTTGCTGCAGCCGTTCCTTGTCCAGTTGTTGATTGGGGAACCGTTCGTAATCGCGGCGCAGTTGTTGTTCCGTCTGTTGGGCGAGGGTGAGTTGTTTGGTTAACCCATCTTTTTGGGTTTGCAACGTCACCAACTGATTGGCCAACTGTTGGCGCGTCACATCTAAACTACTGTCGCGGCGGATTTCACTCACCTGGGCACGAAACACGCCATCGGTTCCCACCACCTCATCGGCGCGTTCGGTCAGGAGTTGATCAAAGGTGGCTTTTTGTTTGAGCAAATCCGCCATGATCGGGTGTTCCGGGCGGAGTTCGCGCGATCGCATCGCCAACTGCGTTTCCACCTGCAAAATCTGCGCCCGCAAATTGGCAATAATCGGATCAGCACTTAACGCCGAAGCCAGTGCCGCCTGGGACGGCGTTAACCCCAACTGCCCCACAATGCTATCGATCTGCGCCGTCACCCCTTCGAGTTGAAACCGGAGATCCCGCTGCTGTTGTTGACTACTACTGATCGCCGTGAACAAGCTCCCATCCTGCGCCGCCACCAATGACGACCCCTGCTGACTCATGAATTGATAAAACTGTTGTTCAGCGGTTTGTAACTCTGCTTTCGCCTCCGCCAAACGAATTTCTAACGCTGCAATCTGGGCCCGCAAGCGCGAGGTATTCATCGTCCGGCTTTGAGCCACCATCGCCTCTAGCAATAATTCCAACGCCCGCATCGCCCGCTCTTCCCGATTATTCGTGAACTTCACCTGAATAATCGGCGGATCGTTCTCCTTTTTCGGTAATTTGATCTCAACCTTTTTCACAAAGCTTTCAACATTTTTGATGTCCAACTGGGTGACCACATCAAACACCACCTGTTCGGTCAGCAACGATTCTGGGCTACTGATCGAGGTGCGTCCTTGTTCAAACAATGTCCGGCCGGTTTCTGTGGCGGTGGGGGGCGGGTTGCTATAGGTCAGGGTGGCTGTGGCCGCATATTCCGGTTGCGGTGGTGGTTTCGGCGGCAACAGAGCCACCACTGTCGCCAACCCCAGCACAAAGCCACTCGTTGCCACGCCCAGGATTTTATTCCGCGCCAGACTCACTTGAAATCGTTTAACCAGAGGAGAGGTCATGGGACTTTTACACAGGACGAGAATCGCACTCTAATCCTAACTAGGATGGGGCAGAAATGCGACTACGAGAAAAGTGTTGCCACAGGAGCCGCACCCTCTCGATTGTCTGGGGATACGGGCAGGGAATGGGGTGCGATCGCTGAACAGTAGGCACTGATGTCTTCATTGCATTCGTCGGCTAAATAACAGAGGGCGCGGAAACGGAGTTTCATCAATTCGGGATAGAGGGGGTTGAGTTTGCACAAGGGCGGGATTTGCGCCACTTTGCAGCCTAAGATCCGGATTTCGCGGGCGAAGGGGCATTGATTGGGGGTCACTTTGATCCGATCGCCCCTCCATTCATGCCTTGCTTGGCATTTGGTTGATCATTTCCTGGGTTTGGACGGAAACAGCACAGACGCGCATGATTAAATCGATCACGGTTTCTTTGTAATCTGCGAAGCGGTAGGTGTTGAATTGCTCGCGGATGGTGGGGTCTTTGGGTTTCTTTTCTTTATGTTGGTCGAGTACCCATGCGATCGCGCTCCGATTCCCCAATTTATAGTCCCAGGCGATCGCAGGAATACCGCTCAGGGTAGTG
>CAZCWE010000424.1:0-3806 GCA_964502285.1 uncultured Spirulina sp.
CTGTATTGGGGCAGTTGGAAGGTTTGGATCTGAATGCGATCGCCCGCTCCGAGGGTGTAGCTTTGTTCCGGCGGCACGGTGAGGTTCGGGCGGGGCTGCACCGGGGGCGGGGGCGCAAAAAACGGCGTGGTCAAGGGCGCTGGGTCGCGTTCCTGGCGGTCAATCTGCACCGTCACCCGTTCATCGGTCAGGCCCAACAATTGATAGGCGTTGGTAATCTGCCCGGCGGCGGCCGCAGGCGTTAACCCCAGCACCGTCAACGCCCCCAAGCGCGGCAACTCCACCGTGCCATCACTGAGCACCACCGAATCACTATTCAACGCAGGCTCAGACAACACACGGATCAAGAGGCGATCGCCCATCTGAATCGTCTGTCGCAGTTCGGGTAACGGGTCTGACTGCGGTGTGAGGATAAAGTCCCCCGACGGTGAGGATTGAGCCTGAGCCCAGCTTGCGGGCCCAACGCCCCAGCACAGGCACATCACGGCGATCGCACCTCGCCAATAGTAAGGATTCTGAAACAATCGAATCGGGGCCATGGTTCAACCTAGCAGCAAACAACGATCAACTCTCGACAATCAAGTCACATCTTCTGATTTATAACAGGTGAGCCGTGGCAATTCACGCGATCGCTCGGCGATCGCGACCCTAGATCCCCTGTGGCCGAAGCGATCGCCCCCCATTCTCCCCAATCAATCACCAAACCGTCGCGCAGATCACAATCGTGGGATCTAAAGTTTTGCATACTAGCCCTTTGATCCTGTTCTAGCTGCCCTATGTTGAAATTTTGGAAACCGCTCCAAAACTATTTGTTAGTTGCGCCCCAATTTTTGGTTTTTCTGCTCTTTTTGATCTTCCCCATTCTCACCATCTTCGTGGTGAGTTTTTGGGAGTTCAACGGCTACGCCATGACCCCGGCGTTAATTTTTGATAACTATCGCAGCATCTTCACCTCACCTGTTTATCTCAGTACCTATCTCAATACCTTTAAATTTGTCGCCATTGTTTGGGCCTGTGCCTTTGCGATCGCCTATCCCGTTGCCTACTTTCTCGCCTTCCACATCCAAAGCTTGAAATGGCAAGTGATTCTCTTTGTGGTCTGCACGATTCCCTTCTTCACTTCCAACGTGATTCGGATGATTTCTTGGATTCCCTTTCTCGGTCGGGAAGGTCTTTTAAATCAGTTACTCATGCATCTCAATATTGTCCAAGAACCCGTAGAATTGTTTCTCTTTTCGGACTTCGCCGTCGTCTTGGCCATGTTGCACCTCTATACCCTGTTTATGGTGGTTCCCATCTTCAATAGTTTGGTGCGCATTGACCGCAACTTAATCACGGCGGCCCTTGATTCCGGCGCGGCCAGTTGGCAAGTTTTTAAAGAAGTGATCTTTCCCCTGTCGCTGCCTGGTGTGGCGATTGGCTCAATTTTTATTGTCACCTTAGTGATGGGCGAATTTACCACCGTGCGCTTGATGAGCGGCGGTCAAGCCTCCTCCGTTGGCTATGCCATTCGCAACCAAATCGGCAGTTTACAATACCCCCAAGCCGCCGCCAATGCCGTGATTTTGTTGATCATTACTTTGATGATGGTCTTTGCCATTCTCCGCACCGTTGACATTCGTAAGGAACTGTAAAAAATGTCTCAGAAACGCCCCCTTTCGTTTTATATTCTCGGCACATTTTTTAGTCTCTTTGTGCTCTTTCTCTACGGCCCGATGTCGGCGATCTTTCTCCTCTCCTTTCAAGGCGAAGAAGGGAATTTAACCTTCCCGATGCGAGGTTTTAGCTTTTATTGGATTCAGTCGGTGTTTGGCGAGCAGCGGATCGGTGAATTCGTCACACCATTTCTGCGATCGTTCACCCTCGGCCTCGTTGTTACCCTCCTATCCGTGGCGTTTAGTGTGATGGCGGGGATGGCGTTTCGGCGCAAGTTTACCGGCTCCCGGTTCATCTTTTACCTCACAATTACGAGCTTGATTGTGCCAAGTATTCTCGTCTCATTGGGGATTGGGATTTTCTTTAATGTCTTGGGCTGGGATGTGCAGTGGTATAGCTCCGCGCTGGGGGGACATTTAACCTGGACGCTGCCCTTTGCTTTTCTGATTATGGTGGGGGTGTTTAATCGGTTTAATCCGGCTTACGAAGAAGCCTCGCGGGACTTGGGCGCGAGTGATATTCAAACCTTTGGCCAGATTGTTTTACCCCTGATTGCGCCGAGCTTAATCGGGGTGGGGATGCTCAGTTTCACCCTCTCCTATGATGAATTTAATCGCACCTCGCTGATTTCCGGCGAAAACAATACCCTCCCCCTGGAAATCTTCGGGATGACCACCAATGTCACTTCCCCAGCCCTCTACGCCCTCGGCACATTGACCACCCTCTTTTCCTTCGCGATCATCGGGGCGGGTTTAACGGCATTCCAAGCCCTAAAATCATCGGGCCCCGCCTCTAACTCGAAAAACTAATCGAGCAATGGGCCCGCACTGAAAATGAACAGGTTAAGCTAACAAATTAAGTGATCAATTTCAGTGATTTCGGAGGGAACGAATGACCTTATTACTTGCGGGTGATATTGGCGGCACAAAGACGTTATTACAACTCTTTGAACCGACGGAAACCGGGATTAAGCCGGTTTCAGAACAGCAGCAATATGTCAGTGCGGACTATGACGATCTCGTGCCGATTGTCGAGGAGTTTCTCACGACGGCGGGCCAACAGGCGGCTGGGAGTATTCCGGATTATGCCTGTTTTGCGATCGCTGGCCCCGTCCACAACAACACCTGCACCCTGACCAACCTCAGTTGGCAACTCGACGGGACGCGCCTTGAGCAGGACTTGAAGGTAGACCAGGTGGCTCTGATTAACGACTTTGCCGGGATTGGGTATGGGGTATTAGGGTTGCAGCCCGATGAACTCCATGTCCTGCAAGCCGGCACAGCCGACCCCACCGCCCCGATCGCCGTCCTGGGGGCGGGGACGGGCCTCGGCGAAGCTGTGGTGATTCCCGTCGGGCAACACAAGCACCGCGTCTTTCCCACCGAAGGCGGTCACTCGGATTTCGCCCCCCGCAATGAGCGCGAATATGCACTCTTAAACCACCTAAAAGCGGTGCGTCAACTGGATCGGGTGTCGGTGGAGCGGGTGGTGTCGGGGATGGGCATTGTGGATATTTACGCTTGTTTGCGCGATCGCCTCATGGTTCCTGAATCCGCCGATATTACCGCCGAACTCAATGCCCCCGATGCCGATGCGGCGGCGGTAATTTCCAAAGCGGCATTGGGGGGGCGCGATCGCCTCTGTGGCGAAACCCTCGATCTGTTCCTGTCCGCCTACGGAGCCGAAGCGGGCAATCTCGCCCTCAAACTCCTCCCCTACGGCGGTTTATTCATCGCCGGAGGCATCGCCGCGAAACTCCTCCCCCTGATCGAAGCCGGGGAATTTATGGCGGCCTATCACGACAAAGGCCGCGTCAGTGGGGTGCTCGATCCCGTTCCCGTCTCCGTCGTCCTCAACCCCCAAGTGGGGCTGCTCGGCGCGGGCATCTGCGCCGCCCAACTCGAACCCTGAACCACCCCAACCGCTGCGCTAAAATCAACGAGAACAGATTCCGTGTTGTGAGGGCTATGGTTTCCCAAAATACATCAGCAGCAACAGACCCATCAGCCCCTTGGGTTCCCTCACTACCGCCGACTGATCTGGTCTTCGATGATGGAGTGTCCTTGGACAGTAATCGTCACCGTCTCGCGATGAATTTACGAAGGTGAAGCGTAAAGCCCCCGTTTTCTAAACGGGGGATATAAGCGAAG
>CAZCWE010000425.1:0-595 GCA_964502285.1 uncultured Spirulina sp.
CGGCGTGAGGGCGATCGCATCGAGATCGCCCGGCTTCGTTTGTTTGCGAACCACCACAGAATCCCCCCAAGCCGCATCATCGGCGGCCTGCCAACTGGCGGCCAGTTGTGACGGGGCCGGTTCGGTCACGGCCGCCGGGGGCGTGATGCGATCGCGCACTTCGTCATCCGGTAACGCAGGGCTCGGCGCTTTTGCAACTTTATCGACATCATCACCATCGGATGTATCGGGTTGCTCCGTAGTCCGGGGGAGCCACGAATCATCGGGTACAGCATCACCCTCTACGGCAGGCAGAACCATGGCAGCATCAGGATCTGGAGCGGATGCTGACGACCGAAACGGAAAGACCGCTTGAGCCGTAGCCGGTAAACCATAGCCCAGTGCAATGACAGCCCCGGCACTAACAACAACGAGAGGACGAAACTTGAGCATTGATAATCTTAGCTTGAGAGTTCGTAAACAGGACGCGCACGCAGCAGCACAGCTTAATCTTAGTGACTGACGGTTACGATAACAATTTTTAGGGTCATTTGTGCGTCTAGGACGCTACATTGGAAAATTTAGTTCGAGGGTTGGAGTTGCAGCGGTCTAATCC
>CAZCWE010000425.1:605-3804 GCA_964502285.1 uncultured Spirulina sp.
GGTCATTTGTGCGTCTGTGGGGCGACATTGAGAGATTTAGTCCTAGAGTGGAGAGCATCACGGCACAAGACGCAGTTTAAACTGTTTCTGTTCACCACCATCGCTATTGCAACACACAGTCCCTGCGACGCTTAAATCACCCTGTTTTCTCTGTCGTGATTTGCGATGGGGGCGACATCCTAGGGGATACTGTGTCTTGTGATGTTGTGCTGAAGAATGCCCATGACTACGTTTTATGTTGATCCGGTTCACGGCAGCGATCGCAACAACGGCGATCGCCAAAATCCCTTTCGCACCCTCACCTACAGCCTGCGGCAAACCCAGCCCCAAAACGTCGTCACTCTCCTCCCCGGTCTCTACAGCCAAGCCAGCGGCGAATCCTTCCCCATCGCCATCCCCGCCGGGGTGATCGTCGTCGGCCAAGAGCGCAACCACGGCGAAAACATCGAAATCCAAGGCGGCAACCTCTACGACAGCCCCACCTTTCGCCAGCAAAATATCACCATTTTATTCAGCGATCGCCCCTCCCCCCCCGCCCAACTGCGCGGCATCACCGTCAGCAACCCCAACCCCAAAGGCATCGGCATTTGGATCGAATCCAGCGCCCCGATCATCACCAACATCACCGTCACCCGTTGCCGTCTTGCCGGCGTTGCCGTCACGGGCAACAGCAAGCCTCAAATTCAAGATAACCACATCCTCAACAACGGCTCGGCCGGGATTTTCCTGCGCCGCAACGCCAAAGGCGAGCTAACCCGCAACCGTTGCCATGCCACCGGCTACGGCATCACCCTCAGCGATGACAGTGCGCCCCTCGTGACAGACAACACCTGCACCGCCAACCAAGTGGGCGTGTATCTGTCCCACCGCGCACAACCCGTGTTGCGCCGCAATCGTATCGAAGACAACACCACCGTCGGGCTGATGGTGAAGGAGTTGGCCCGGCCCGACTTGGGGCATCCCCACGACCCCGCCCGCAACATTCTTCGCAACAATGGCCGCGCCGATGTGCAGAACGATACCGACCAAGCCCTGGTGTTGGCAGGCAATCAGGTAGAGCGCGATCGCATCCAAGGCCCCGCCGACCTCCCCCCGATCCAAGTGCAACAAGGTAGCCTCGGCCCGTCCCTCTTTCGGGATATTGCCGACCATTGGGCCGCGCCGTTTATTGAAGCCTTAATCCGCAAAGACCTGTTGCGGGGCTTTCTCGATGGCACCTTTCGGCCCGATGGCAAACTGACGCGGGCGGAATACGCGGCCCTGATTGCCAAGGCCTTTGACCTGCCGCGCCAGTTGGGGACGCGGCGCAGCTTTCGCGATGTGGAGGAAAGTTTTTGGGGGGCAGAGGCGATCGCCAAAGCCGCCCAGATGGGATTCATCGCTGGCTATGAAGATGGCACTTTTCGCCCCCAGCAAAATTTAACGCGGGTGCAAGCGATCGTCTCGTTGGTCAATGGTTTGGGCCTATCGGGGGCGAATTTAGACAGTTTAATGGCCTACCGCGATCGCGCCTTGATCCCCAGCTATGCCACCGCCGCCGTAGCGATCGCCACCGAAAAACGCCTGATCGCCACCCATCCCGACCCCACCGAACTTCACCCGATGCGCGAAATCAACCGCGCCGAAATCTCCGCCTTTCTCTATCAATCCCTCGTCACCCTCGGCCAAGCCCCGCCCCTCTTCTCCTCCTACCTCGTCGATCCTGACCCCTACCTCCCCACCTTCATCGACATCAGCGGCCATTGGGCCGAACCCTTCCTGCGCCGCCTCACCAGCCTGGAACTGATCAGCGGCTTCAGCGACGGCAGTTTTCGTCCCGATGCCCCGATCAACCGCGCCCAATACGCCGCCCTCCTCGTCAAACTCTTCAACCCCACCCCAATCCGCCCCGTCACCCAATTCCTCGATGTCCCCGACGACTTTTGGGGCCATACCGCCATCCAGCAAGCCTATCGCGCCGGGTTTCTCACCGGCTTCCCCGATGGCACCTTCCACCCCGACCAACGCCTCCACCGCATCCATGTGATCGTCTCCCTCGCCAGTGGCTTAGGCCTGCCCAGCGGAGATGAGGGGGAATGCGATCGCTACCCCGATGCCGCCGACATCCCCGCCTACGCCCGCGCCGCCGTCGCCAGTGCCACCGCCGCCCACCTCATCATCCTCGACCCCAACCACTCAAAACTCGCCCCCAAACAAGACGCCACCCGCGCCGAAACCGCCGTCATGCTCTACCAAGGCCTCGTCCACCGAGGCACCATGGCCACCATCCCCTCGTCCCGCATCGTCGCCTAAAACGTGAAAAAGTCCCCATTACAGGGACTTCTCACATCAAGTCATTTACCGCCACGCCGTTTTACCTCAGCTTTTGACCTGGAAAATTCCAGGTGGGTGTCGATGCCTCAGCGTTTTTAAGTTTCCGGGTACAAGCCCGGTCTACTGCAACGCGAGCAATTAGGACTCCCGAGTAGTTCAAGCATAGATCAAATAAACGATATTGGCAGTCACCAACGCGGCAGCAAATGTCTCCCTCATCATAAACAATTCAACCCAGCGGCCGACAAGGGGACGATTGATTAGATTTTCTGAGGGTTGATCCTGATGCAGCAGGGGGGATTTGCTGCTAAACTTAGACTCTGTCAATGCTCTTGGGGGCGTGGCGGAATGGTAGACGCTGCGGACTTAAAATCCGTTGAGATTAATCCCTCGTGTGGGTTCAAGTCCCACCGCCCCCACTTTTTCAAATACCACGTTATTGATCTAGCAATGCCGATTGAATGGTTTTGTTATAAATAACCCGACCAGGCGTGGTGTACACATATTGGAATTGGAACGGTTCACCTTTTGGATTATCCACGGTACGGATAAGGCGTGTGGGTAGATAGTGGGATTCACCTCGACGCTCGCCATAACATCGCACTCCTGCCATTTTTGCATCCGTAACCATTATCTCTTCCTCCTCCGCGCTCACCAAAATCTCACCAGTGTAGCGAAACCACAAATATTGATGAATATTGAGACAGCCCTGTTCAAAGGCCCGCAACGCATCATCCATGGATGAAAAGCGTTGTTCTGCACCGGATTTGATGCGATCGAGCACCTCATCACCCAGCATCACCAAGGAGTCTCGCACAAATTGGGGATTTTCCAGGGTCAAGTAATAGCACCCCAAGACCATATCTTGGGAGGGAACGACAATCGG
>CAZCWE010000426.1:0-3798 GCA_964502285.1 uncultured Spirulina sp.
AGGAGAATAATCATGAGTGATGCCAACACCGCCGAACAGCCCCGCCAAAGCATCCGCGTCGAAGAGCGACCCTGGGGCACGGTGACAGTGCTCGAAGAAGGCCCCCGCTATCGGATCAACCGCATCGAGGTGAAACCCCAACACCACATCAGCACCCAAATGCACTACCACCGCAGCGAGCATTGGGTCGTGGTGGCGGGGACAGCGCGGCTCATTTGTGACGGCGAGGAGACACTATTAATGCAAAAACAATCGACCTATGTGCCGATGAATGTGCAGCATCGGGTGGAAAATCCGGGGGTGATTCCGTTGGTGATGATTGAGGTGCAAAATGGGGAATTCTTAGGCGACGAAGATATTATTCGCCTGCCGGATACGGATGATTAATTGAGGGGTCATCCTTTGCAATCTAAGGCGCGATCGCAGTCCCCTCAAATTCTAGCTCTGAGCAAAATGCGATCGCACCCTGTCTCCTACAGGAAGAGGGCAAGATGCTCATGACGATAAAACCATCAGCCCACGCTAGCAATGATTGTCCCAATCTCCTGAGGCGTTGCGCCTGTTGCCAACATGGCTCGCATCAATAATTCAATGGAAACTGAAGCATCACCATTTTCTGCTTTGGCGATTCGAGGTTGGCTAGACCCCATTTCAGAAGCGAGCTGAACTTGAGTCATTAGTTTTTGTCGGCGCTGCTTCAAACCACGACTCAGTGCTAGTTTGATTTCAACCAAAATGGCTTCTTCTGGTGTTAATTCTAAAAAATCTGAAACTGTTCCAATCTTCCAGCCTTTAGATTCCAAACGGTCTTGCTTCGATGGCTCCATTACCTTACTCCTGTTGGTCAGCAGCGTATTGATTCAAACGCTTTTTGCAAATTTCAATAATATTTTTAGGGGTTGATCTCGTCGTTTTACGAAAAACGTCGAGGATCAAAATGACATCATCATCAATCCGATAAATAATTCTCCAGGTTTTATCTACATCTTGAATGCGTAGCTCATGACAGCGAGTCCCGATACTCGGCATCGGACGTGAATGAGGTAAGCCAAGGGTTTCGCCGGTTTGCAGTTGCCTGAGCAAAAAACCGGCTTCTATTCGTGCAGCCTGACTAAACGGTGGAGTCTTAACCTCACCATGCAGCCACACTAACGGTTTGTTTTGATCTTCCATCACTGTTTTATATCATTTTTGATATAAAGCGTGTTGTTGCCGTCCCAATACAATAGTTGCTCAGACCAGTCCTGTTTCCGACTCTAAAATCGGGATACACTAAGGGATGGCGTTGATTGAGAGGAACGGTGAGATGGTTAAAGTTTGGCAAGAGGCGATCGCAACCCTTGGCATCATCGCCAGCATCGGCATGGTTACCCCCGCCGAAGCCGCCAACCCGAACCATGTGCGGCAACTCCTCGAAACCAACGAATGCCGCAACTGTGACCTCAGCGAAGCCGACCTCAGCGGCGTTGATCTTCAGCGGGCCAAACTCAGCGGCTCCAACCTGATCGAAGCGAATCTCGACGGCGCCGATCTCCGCTATGCCGATCTCACCAGCGCGAACCTCACCCTCGCCAGCCTGGACGGAGCCGACCTCGAATTTGCCGTCCTCGATCAAGCCATTTTGTACCGCGCCAGCCTCAACGATGCCGACCTCAACGATGCCAGCCTGATCCGCGCCACCCTTACCAGTGCCAGCCTGATCAATGCCACCCTGCGGCGCAGCGTCCTCACCACCGCCGACCTCAGCGAAGCCGACCTCAATACCGCCGACCTCAGCCGCGCCACCTTGATCGAAAGCAACCTCCGCCAAAGCAACCTCAGCAATGCGAATCTGTCCCGCAGCCGCCTCAACCAAGCCAACTTTAGCCTGGCTAACCTGAGCAACGCTGATCTGTCCCGCGCCACCCTCAGTTATGCCGACCTGACCCGCGCCGTGTTGCTCAATGCCGACCTCAGCGATGCCAATTTGGGCGGGGCGATTTTGCGGGATGCCCAGATGAGCAGCGCTATTTTGCAGCAGGCGAACCTGCGTCAAGCCAATCTTCGCAATGTCAATCTGCGCTATGGGGATTTGCGGCGGGCGGATCTCAGCTATGGCGATTTGCGAAATGCTAACCTATTTGAAGCGGATCTCGAAGATGCTGACCTGACGGCGGTAGAACTGGGAACCGTGATTCTCTGTCGCGCCACGCTCCCCGATGCGTCTCGGTCTGACCAAGGCTGTCGGCGACGGGGCGAACTCGAAAATCAGTAGATTGTGTTGGGGGATTTTATGTTTGCAACCTTACGCCAAACGCTGCGCGATCGCACCGCAAAACTCACCCAACGCTTCCGCTCCAGCCCCGATTCCGACCCGCCCCAAGAATCCCCACCTCCTACCGCCGAACCATCCCCCTCGACCCCAACGGCGGCATTAACGCTGCAAAAACCTTGGCACGCCCTCCGTTCTCGCTGGCAAACCTGGCGCAATTCGGAGCCGTTACCTGCGACGACTTCAGAGCAATTCGATCCATTAGACACAATTGATCAGCAATTGGCGCAGGGGAAAACCGCCAAAATCAAACGCATTTTCCACGACTACATCCGCAAGGCCAAGCCCGAAGATGTGGAGCGGATTAACGAAAATATTGGCTCAATGCAGCGCGGCCCGGTGAAGGATATTTGGTCAAAAGTGGAGGTGTTGGTGCAGTTGGTGCGCGACCCCCAAGCGGCGTGGAAATCGAAAGCTTTAGCGATCGCATCCCTGATCTATTTAATCTCGCCCATTGATGCGATTCCTGATGTGATCCCCATCGGCGGCTTGGTGGATGATGTGGCGTTGATCGTCGTCGTCGTCAGCACCTTAGCCGGTGAAGTGGAAACCTATCTCGTCCGCCAAGCGGAACAAAAAGCCGAAATCGAAATCCGCAAATATAACAACATTGTCCGCATCGCCCTCACCGGCAGCATCTGCGCCGCCTTGATTACCATTGCGGTTAACTACGCCCTCAAATATCTCTAGGCCCCACCATGCACCCTTACCTGATCTATCGCACCACGTTACTGATTATTTCCGTGTTTGGCGTAGTGAATTTAATCCGCCAAATCCAACGTCAGCGCGATCGCTACCAAAACCTTCCTCCCGGTATCCAAACCTATTTAAAGGAAAAAGGCTCCACCATTTTCAGCAAACAAGTGAGCCAACAACGGAGTGCGATCGCCCTCAATGTTTTTCTCCTCATTCTCTTAATTGGCCTCAATTTTTTGAGCTGGGGATAATTACGGATTTTCTTGAATCTCCGCGTCTGATATCCTAGATTTTATTCATCAGCCCATCATCCTGTCCATGATGGAACATTCATGTCCTACCGTGGCGGTTTACCCGTCTTTTTTAACCCTGAAGACTGTCGCAATGAGACAGAAGTTGAAAGTAAGTTTATTGTTCAGTACCTATTGCCGAGTTTGGGCTATGCGCCCGATGCGTGGCATCAAGAGGTAACCCTCGGTAAAATTCGCCTTGACTTCCTCATTTTCGCCGCGCAATCGTTACCCATTCGATTTGAGGATCAGTCGCCCTACAGTTTATTGATCGAAGCGAAAAGCCCCCGCCATCACTTAGGGCCATTTGTGGCTAAGTTGACTTATTATTTAACTCAGCTTTGGATTCCCTATGGGGTGTTAACCAACGGCAAAGAATTTCAGATTTACAGCCGAAGTGGGGACCGCATTCACCGCATTTTTGAATGCCGGGGGTCTAGTGTGCGGGCGCAACTGGGGACAATTCGCAGCATCATCGGTCGCGACGAAATGCAGATGATG
>CAZCWE010000427.1:0-3744 GCA_964502285.1 uncultured Spirulina sp.
GACGCGGTGAAATAACTCCGGAGTGGTGGCGATCGCATCACAAATCCCCATTGTTGGGTGGGGCGGAGCGAGGATCTCGGTGTACTGATAGCCGAGGCGGGCCAACATCGGCGATGGGGTGATCGGCCGTTCGAGGAGAACCAGTTTGCGATCGCCCCACCACAGCAAACACCGTTCCCCCGCCGCCTGCACCCCCGCCACTACCTGCGGATCACAGGTGGCTAAAAAGTCGCCATAGGCTTCACAGGCATTACTAATCACCAGAGTGGCGATCGCATCGGAATCAGCAAAAACAGTCATAGTTGTGAGGGCAAACAACACACATGATGCCCCAAATCAACGGCAGTTTAATCCGGTGGTGATTCAGGGGATTCTGAGGGAGGAGAGTTCGGATCTTGGGGGTCAGGTTCGGTGGAGCGAGAGGCACTGTTGCGGCGGCGACTGCGAATTTCTTGGGCTTTCTTTTGGAGGTCTTGGAAAAAGTCAGAATCGACAATTTCTTTGACCTGTCTATTGCGCTTGGCTTCGTCGATTTCGATCTTGAGTTCGGCAACCTGTTCTTTGAGTTTTTCTTCCCGTTTCCGAACCTTACTGACCATTAATTCAAACACCACCGCCAAGCGTCCGATTTCATCCGGAAATCGAGCCTCTCGAAACTGCTTTAAATCGCGATTGTAGTTCCCTTCTCCGATCGCATTACTCACATCGGTTAGGGCGATAATCGGCTTCGTGAGAATATCAGACACCCCATAAATCAGAATAAACAGCGATCCATAGGTCACCACAAATGCAATCACAAAACTACTGCGGATTTGGCGTTGCAAACTGTAGACATAATCCGCTTCGATATCCATCCCCAACACGCCGACAATCGTGCCATCGGTATCTTTCAAAGGAACATAGGCCGAAATCCAACTCCCCCATTCATCTTGATATAAATCCCGCTCGGTTAAGACCCCTTCTTCAAAGGTGCGCCGTGAAGCCTCAGAGGGCGTGTCAGAATCAAGAAAGAGCAGGGCGCGATCGGGGTTATAGTTCCAGAGAGAATCCACTAAATAGATGATTTCTAAGTCGGTGTCTTGGGCCTCGCCAATACGGCGATTGGTTTCAGGATCACCGAGAATAAAGCTGTAGGGATAAACACGGGGTTCAAGGCGGTGAACGGTCTCAAACCAGTCCATTTGGTTTTGATAGGCCGGGGCATCGGAATAGCCCTGGGCGTTGCGTTTGCCTACTTGATAAAGCTGCAATAATTCAGGAACATCAACCCCCTCGACAGCGCCCTCGGTGGTGTTGCGTAAATCCGCTTTTAAGCGTTCAACGGCGCGGGTGGTGGTGAAGCGGTAAAACCAATAGTAAGACCCGGAAAAAACGAGGGTAAACACGAGGGTGAACCCCACCATGATTTTCCAACGCAGGCTTAAAAATCGGGGGGGAGTGGGGGATAGGGTCGAGGTCATGGTGTCAATCGGCGGGCATTAAAAATCAAGTTTGTCGAGGACACTCCGGTTGCGCTGACGGCGTTTGAGTCGCCAGTTCAGCAAACTGGTGTCGTAGACGTTGTTCATTTGTAAGACAGCCCAAAAGGCAAGACCTGAGACGGCGATCGCTACTCCAGTATAGAGAAAAGGTAGCCCAATCCTCCGGCCTAACAACACCATGCCGCCGGTCATCACCGCCCCGACGATCGACCCGATCGCAATTAAATAATTGTCCATGAAGAGGCTGACGCGGCCGCGCCGTTCTTCGGGGACGAGGCCTTGGAAGGATTTGCGGGCGGTGTCGTCAATGCCGTATTGGGCGAGCTTTTGGAGGGTGAGGGCGGCGGTGCTGGTGACGACGGTGGAAACGGTGGTGAGGAGGGTCAGGTTGGCGAGGTTACAGAGGGGCAGGATGAAAAAGATGCGTTTGAGGCTGAGGTGTTGGATGATGCGGGGCGTGCCGAGGCCTTGGAGCAGCATGAGGGCAAACATTCGCCCCAAGGCAAAGAGGCCTAGGAACCTCTGGTAGCGATCGCTATTGGCAAAAAAGTCTTTGGATTGATCATAAAAATTGAATTCCATGACAATCTCACAGAAGCTCATGGCCAAGATGGCGAGGGTGAGATAGCGAAAGGCGGGAATTTCGCGGACAAATTCCCAACCTTCGCCCAGGGTTTCTTTGAGGGTTTCGGGGTTTTGGCGGGTGCGGCGGATGGTGAAGTGGGAAAATTTGATGATCAATAGGATGCCGCCGTAGAGCAGGACGTTGAGGATCAGCAGGTCTTCGCTGCGAGCGTTGATCAGGCGGCTGAGGGTGGGCTGGGCGATCGCTACTCCAATGCCCAAAAAATTCCCGAAAAAGCCCCAACTAGCCAGGGTGGGAAAAATCCGCTTGCTCTGGGAAATATTGAGCGCATCGTTGGCCAGCAGCCAAAAGACGGTAGGGAAAAACAGATATTGCTGTTCTGAGATCAGATAAAACAGGGAATAGTTCAACCAGGACGGCATCCCCGCCCAAAAGGAGAGCCGGAGGACGAGAAAGGCCCCACCGAGGCCAGCGGCGACCCAGGCAATGAGGCGATCGCGATCGAAGTTGTCAATAAACAACACCTGAAGCGCGGTGAGGGCGATCGAAATGGTGTTACTGATCACGATCAAGATCAGGAATTGGGGAGCCCCCGTCACACTGAGAAAATTACTCAGGGACGTAATTTCTGACATTTTTTGCGCAAAGGCATTGCCCGACAGAATAAACCCTAGGGTGAGCACGAGGCCCAACTCGCCAGCCCGCAAATTCCAGACTCTGTTTAAAAACTGATTCACCATAGGTGACTAGATAAGGTCGTCAAAAAGTCCCGACTGTGATCGTTTACGAGTGTGGCGGCCCGATTTCATGACAAAACAGGGATGATAGTGAATTTCTTGGGCATGGGTTTTGGGGGTAATCAGACCCTGCTGTACCAGACCGTTGATGAATTGGGTGGTGTCAGCGGGAGTCATTTGCATGTGCTTCATGATGGCATTGAAGGGGGCCGATCGCTGCCGAATCAACCAACTGAGGAAGGTGCGGTGTTGATCCGGGAGTTGGAGGAGATCAAAAAAGCTGAGGCGTAGGGGGGTGACGGTGGGGGTGATGGAGAGGGTGCTAATGTCTCGGCTGAGGGTGGCGAGATTGTGATGGATGGGGTGATGGGTGAGGTGGGTGCAGAGGGTTTCATTGGGGCCGAGGGTGGCGATTTCCGCAGTCCAGGGCAGAATGGCGATCGCATCCGGGCGATAGATCTGTTGGATTTGGGCGCTGAGGGTGTGAAACGAAATCGTGTGGGGGGCTTGGTTAATCACAAGAAGGGTTTGGGGGACTTCCAATTGGCGGGCCACGGCCACTGCGATCGCCGTTTGTTGAAAATCATGCTCATCAATCCCCGACACAAACAGCACCACATCGCACAACGCCAAAATCGGCAAGGTCTCTTGATCCAACGGGCCATTCAACTCCACCCACAGATAATCCAGCGGTGAGGGCACAGAATAGCCGCTGAGATGCTGGCTCAGTTGTTCTAGATCCGGCAGCGGGTTCGGCAGCGGGTCGAGTAAATGTAGCGTTTCAAGGGTTGCCGCATCGGAGGGAAACAGCTCCTGCACCGATTGCTCCGACGGTTGGCGAATGATCCCCGTCTGAGACCCGTTCTGGGCCATCATCATCGCTAAATTCACCAAACAAGTCGTTTTGCCGATGCCATGTCGAAACGAGTGAACCGCGATC
>CAZCWE010000428.1:0-1434 GCA_964502285.1 uncultured Spirulina sp.
AATCCCCTATGCTACCATTGAACGTTCAGCATTGAGACGCATTCAAAAAGAAAGCTTAAGCGCCACAAAGCTCAAGAAAAAATACCTCAAAGCTCTGCGAAAATACATGGGTTTGCCGGACGTTTAGCTTGAGTACGCAGAGGACAAGTCATCTCAGGACGTTTTAATCGCGATCGCAGCAGGTTCCGACTCAAAATTCAAGGGATATTGTTGAGCCAGATGATGCCAGAGAACTGGCTTAATCGTCCATTTGCCAGGGTTGGGTGAGGTTGCCTTCATCGAGGATGTGTTTGGGGCGGAGGATGAGGACGATCTGGCCGAGGATGGGAACCGTGGGCGGGTCGCTGAACCAGTGCATTTCAACGCGATCGCCTTGATCCGTGAGCCAATAGGCATTGCTCTGCCAGGCTTGGATGGCGCGATCAACAATCACCACCACTTCTTCAGCCGGGCCATCGGGGGCGTTGGGGAGTTCGTCGCTGCGGCAGAGCAGGGCGATCGCATCTTGGGCCTTCAACACCGCTTGCCAGCCGGGAATCGGCACACATTGCGTCGGGGCGGTAATCGTCGCAATCCGGAACGGTTCTAGCTCTTCAATGGCCGCCACGCCCTGCACTTGGGCCGCCGTCAGGGGCATCTGACCCGCAACGGGGATGAGGCGGGGGAGTTCGTCTTCTTGTTCCAAGCGGAAGAGGGGGAGGAGGGGGGCCCGCTGCATCGGGGTGACGGTGAAGTCACTGAGGAGGGCTTCGATTTGGCGGCGGGCACTGTCGGAATGGGCGAACTTTAACCCCTGGGCGATGAGGCGCGATCGCTCCTGAAGATCCTTCTTCGCCCGCGCCAATCGCCAGGCTTGATAGGCCACTGCATCGCCGGGATGGGTCGTGAAGCCGGTGGGGATAGTGCCGGACTTGCCAAAGGCTTTCATGGCTTGGGCCAGTTGCCGTGCTTCATCGACATCCAAACGTTTTTCCATGGCCAGCGCCGCCGCCGCCAAGCGTTGGGACTGGTTTAAAACCCGAAATTCATAGAGCACGTCGCTGCGCGGCCCTTGGCAATAGGTTAAAAGGTCGGCGGCGGCCTCCTGTTGCACGAGGCTGTCGAAGACTTGGGCGGCCACGATGGTCAGGTTTTGATAGGCGGCCTCAATCCCGGTTTCTGAAAAAATACTTTGGGCAGAATAGCCCGCTTTTTGTAATTGCTGACATCCTTTGCCCCAATCCACCCAACTGCCTTCTTTGCGGCGGAGTTGCTGCAATAGGGTTTTAACTTCGTCGTCGCTGAGGGGCGAACTTTGGGGAGAAAATTGCATGGTCGTTCTGTGAGGAGGCTCCAGATCCGATCATACCCTGTGGCGGGGAGGGATTTGCGGGGACTAGAAGGAGGGATTGTTGGAGATGGGGCGAATGTTGGCGGGGGTTTGCTCTTGGATGA
>CAZCWE010000428.1:1468-3738 GCA_964502285.1 uncultured Spirulina sp.
GCGGGTTTGAGGCGATAGTCCAACCAGAAAAAACTGCTGCCGAAGAGGGCGATCGCACCCACGAGACAGCCCGCCAACATCCGCACCCGCGATCGCAACTGTTCAACTTCCGTGCGATAGAGGCTCATTTCGCGGCGATAGGTGAGGGCAGTTTGCGGCGGCAGGGCGTTTAACTCTTTTAAGGTGTCTAGTTCTTTGGCGGCGGCAATGTCGATCGTCTGGACTGGGGGATCGGGTTCCGGTTCAAACACCACGAGGGAATGCAACCAATCGGTAATTAACTTCGCACCATTTTTTTGAAACCACCACATCCCCACCCGGCGGGCAACGGGGCGCGATCCCCAAAAAATGGATCGCAGGACGGGATGGAGCGATCGCAACGCAATGTGATGGTGGAGAAGATTGGCGGTGCCGATGCTGTAGAGGCGATCGAGGATGTATTTAACGGTGACATCTTCCCGTTCAACGAGTTGCTGCAAGGTTAGGGCAATATCCCGCACGTTTTCCTGTTCATGTTGTTCCTGTTCAGGCGATTTAGCACCGGGCACAATAGACTCCCTCTTTGTTGGGCTAGCAGCATTAGACTCTACTTCCTAGGCTATTGATATTTCTAGGGGCTGTCAATTTTCCCGTTACAGGACTTTGCAAACCATTCCCAGAATGCGGTATCACTGAGGACTAGCACCCTTGTTGCCGATTTCAAAATTGATCATCACAAGCACCGAATTCATTCATTTTTAAGGACAGGTATGGATCATGTTGGGTAAATTTTCGTTAGCACGGTTTGGGTTAGTGGTGGGGGGATTGCTGACCCTCGGCGGTTTTGTGGCCTATGGGTTGGGTAAACCGACGTTAAATCTGATTGGGTTTTTCTATGGGATTCCGGTGTTGTTGGGGGGGTTGGCACTGCGGGCGGCGGAATTGCGCCCCACGCCCTACCGAGAGGCCACCTCACCGGAGGTTGAAGCCCTGCGCGATCGCCAAGCCACCGCCACCCAAAACCAGATTCGCAAGGATGTCACCCGCTACCGCTACGGCCAAGAAGCCCATTTGGATGAATCCCTCGAACGCTTGGGCCTGAGTCCGAGTGATGATGAGCGGCCGATTTTGCAGTCGATTGCGGAGACTGAAGTTGAGGGGGCCTATGCCTTGGTGTTGGAGTTTAGTTCGCCCTTTGTGGGGTTCGAGATTTGGCAGGAACAAAAAGAGGCGATTACGAAATTCTTTGGCCCGGATATCCGCGTCACCCTCGAACCCGATCCGGAGGATGAAGATGGGATTTTTGTGGCGTTGATTGCCACCCCACCCGCTGCGGTGGCAGCCCCAGAGGCCTAGTCCGATTCACCAAAGACCCAGACCTGGATCGTCTTATCCTCCGAGCCGGTGACAAGCCATCGCTCGCGGGGATGAAAGGCGATCGCATTCACCGCGCCGCTATGGCCCGTCAGGGTTTGCAGGCTCGACCCCCTGCCCGGATGCCAGAGGGTGAGCCTGCCGTCTGGGTGGCCACTGACGCAGAGATTGCCCTGGGGATGGAGCGCGATCGCGCTTACCCCGGCCTCGCCCGATTTCCAGGTTTGCATCGCTTGGCCATCCTGCACCCACCACACCCGGATCGTCCCGTCGAGGCTGCCACTATATAACAACTGCCCGCTGGGGCTGAACCCCAGCGCGGTCACGGTGTCCTCGTGGCCCGTTAGGGTGTGGCGCAGGGTTCCGGTGTGACTATCCCACAGTTTAATCGTGCGATCGGCGCTGCCACTGGCGAGGGTCTGTGTTGCGGGACTCAGTTGCATGGATGCGATCGCACCCCCATGACCCGTTAAGGTGTGGAGAATCGTACCCGTTTCTCGCTCCCACGCCTGAATCACCTGATCCGCTCCCCCACTGGCCACCTGTTTCCCATCGGGCCACACCACCAACGCCGTCACCCAACCCGTATGGAGTTGATGCACTGCCACAGTTTCGCCCCCCTCCCAGCAGCGCACCGTATAGTCCCAACTCCCACTCAGCCACTGCTCCGTTTGGGGGACATACTGCACCGTCGTCACGATGCTGCGGTGACCGGAAAAGTCTTGGGCGATGGGGTTGAGGGTATCGGCATCGAGGAACCACGATCGCACCCGACAGTCCGCGCCGCCGCTGAGGATTTGGGGCAAGAGGGGATGAACTGCGATCGCTTTCACCGCCCCCGCCGTGGTTAAGGTTTGCCGGCAGTGCCAACCGGGGCGCGTCGTCACCGCATCCGGCGCGGGTAGGGGTGCCGGGGG
>CAZCWE010000429.1:0-3726 GCA_964502285.1 uncultured Spirulina sp.
AGTTTTAAGGGTTTTAGCGATTTTTGCGTAAGTCCTGACGGGATAAGATTGCAGGGATTTTTCGCGAAAACTCAAGTTTTTCTGAGCGTAAGACTGGTTTACAGGCCATAGAGGTTATAGAATCAGAACAGACTTAACTTTGACACCCTGTAGAAATTCATGCTCAAGAAACTCGGTTTAATTCTCTCCACTGTTTTACTCGCGATCGCCAGCTTTGCCCTGACCGCTCAACCGGCTGCGGCAGCAGAATACACGGTAAAAATGGGTGCAGATAGCGGCTTATTAAAATTTGAACCTGAGACCCTCACCATCGAAGCAGGTGATACCGTCAAGTTCGTCATGAACAAGCTTGGGCCCCACAACGCAATTTTCGGTAAAGGCCCTGATGGTGCTGACCTGTCGAAACTGTCCAAAGATCAGTTGCTGTTTTCCCCTGGCGAATCCTACACCTCTGACTTCAGCGGTGCTCCCTCTGGTGAATACGAATACTATTGCCAGCCCCACAGAGGCGCAGGCATGGTCGCGAAGATTATCGTTGAATAATCAATAATCCTGGGTCATCTGACCCATAGCGCATCGCTGCACAACAAAAAACTCCCTCCTTTGGGGGGGGAGTTTTTTGTGTATTGCCGCCGACGACCCTCAGTGCTGGTTGCATGACGCGGCTCACCCATCGCGGCGGATGGCTAAATCTTTGGTCAAGACAAAGACGCTGCCTTCGTTGCCCCGGTTAATTCGTAATGTGTCGTCAAGGTAGGTGATGTCGATCCAGCCTTGGCGATCGCGGTTACTGATGTCGAAGTCGAGGGGGGGGAATTTTTGGCCGTTTTCGAGTTGTTGGATGATTTCGTTGGGGGATTCGTAGCGGAGGAGGCGTTGGAGTCCGATGATGGAGCGTTCAAATTGAACCGTGACCCGGCGTTCTGAGACCGGTTCAAATTGTGCCATCACACAGACGAGACCTTCGAGCCAGGGAACGCCGACGAGTTCGGCAATGTTGTAGACGCGCTGGGTTTCGGTGCGGAGACATTGATAAATTTGCCCCAGTTGAAAGAGGGGAAAGCGATCGATGCCGAGGAGTTCTCGACTGGTGGTGTAGAGCAATCGCCAGTTGCCGTCGAGGTATTGCGCCGCTTCGGTGGGCCGCGGGGTGGGGTTTTCGTCTTCGAGTTGGGCGATCGCTTCTAGAATCGCCACCCGATCGAGTTCCTGCGTCAGTAAGCCGCGATTCTTGCCTGCGATCGCACCGAGCAAACGTGCCTTATGATCCATAAACTTGCCACCCTCTCCAATGATTCAGCAACTGTGCAAAACAACAAACCAAACTCACCCTCTCGATCGTGCCAGATCCTACGGCCGTTGCTTTTAATCGCTGGCGTTTTCCCGTACACTGGTGAGTATTTAGCCCAACTATTTGGACTCGTTACAGTTTCTATTATCTCAGTATAGCGATGCAAAACCCTGCTCTCCGTCAAGAACCCCGCTACGAACCAGCGTCCGTTATTCCCCTCAAGCAAGGTGAATCGCTCCTCTACTGGCTAGAGTCCAACGGCCGTCTGTTGCCCCGTGAAGGCCAGCTAGAAGATGATGCCCTCGAAGATGCAGAGGAAGAAATTGCCGAACTGATGGATGCCGAAGACGACGACGATGATGATGAGTTAGACGATTAATAGGCAGGATGCCAGGTCACGGTGCGATCGCGCTGTGAACCCGATTGTTTTTAGTTGTGGTGTGTGGAAATTGTGGACGCAAAATTAGAACCGAGGACAAGTCTGAGAAACCCATCGGGTAAAGTGTTGCTGCTGTTGCTGACAGTGCTGGTGGGCGGTATGGGTCTGGGCTACGACGCGATCGCCGGACACTTGGGGCAATGGCAGCAATCGTTAATGTTGCCGATGTTGGTCTGTGCGGTGGGGAGTGCAGTGCTAGGTCACGGCTTGATTCCCATTCTGCGCCGCCTCAAAGCCAGCCAGATTATCCAAGAAGATGGCCCCCAAACCCACCTCAAAAAAGTGGGAACGCCCACCATGGGCGGCTTGTCGTTTGTGCCGTTGGTGGTGGCGGTGGCCTGGCTGTGGTCAGGGTTTGACGGCAATGCGATCGCCGTTGGCGCGATTACCCTGTTTTACGCCCTGCTGGGCTGGGTGGATGATTGGGAAATTCTCCGCCGCAAATCCAATAAAGGCCTGACGCCGCGCATGAAATTGATCTGGCAGATCAGCGGAGCGATCGCCTTTTGTCTGTGGATGAGCCACACTCAACCCGCCGACATCACCACGATTTCCCTCAGCGCCGGCTGGGCTTTACCCCTGGGCATCGTGTTTTGGCCCATCGCTGTTTTCGTTTTCACCGCCGAAAGCAACGCCACCAACATTACCGACGGGGTTGATGGGTTGGCCAGTGGAACGGCGGCGATCGCCCTCATCGGCCTCGCCATGCTCATTGCCCCCACCTATCCCGCCCTCGCGTTGTTCTGCGCCTGTTTCAGTGGCGGCTGTCTCGGCTTCGTTGTCCATAACCACAACCCCGCCCGCGTCTTCATGGGCGACACCGGCTCCCTCGCCCTCGGCGGCACATTAGCCGCCGTCGGTCTCCTCAGTCATAGTCTTTGGGGGCTCTTTATCCTCAGCGGTTTATTTTTCGTCGAATCGATTTCCGTCCTCGCCCAAGTCGGGTACTACAAAGCCACAAAAGGCCCCGATGGCAAAGGCAAACGCCTCTTAAAAATGGCCCCTATTCACCATCACCTCGAACTCAGCGGCTGGAGTGAAACCCAAATCGTCGGCGTGTTTTATCTCAGTTGCTTTGCGATGGTGTTGTTAGCCCTCGTCATTACGTGATAAACCGGTTGCATTGCCCGCAACACCCTAATCCATCACACCAAAAAAGGGGATTAACTCCCCTTTTTTGGTGTTCATTGCCCCTGTAAAAGGGTTCTCTCAAAGCCAGTAATGATCCTGATGCGTTACGCTAATTGCTTATCAGAACCGATCGTAAATGAAGTGATTTGATTGCGCAGGATAAAAATTTTAATCCGTTGCACGACTCGTAATTTTGCTAAGGGAACTTCAAGCAACGCCCGATTTTCTAGCACTGCATTCACAATCGTCTGATCTGGGCAACGGATATGTAAGACTCCCCAACGCCGCACGATCTGACAATGGGATAAACAGCGAAGTTGATCGAGTTCGCGCTGATTTTCCCGATAAAAATCCCAAATGAGTTGAGTGAGTTGTGATGGCTTCTGACGTTTGAGCTTTCCCATGACTCGATGACAAATAGTGGCAACTTCACTTTTATTGAAACCCAAGATTTTCAGGATTTTCAGAATTGCAAGAAGACTTTACTTTACATTTATTGACAGATCGGGTCTTGCCTTATTGCGCGAAATACCATTCAGCCTTCTCAACAGCATGAGGGCATTTTCCGGAGAGGATTGTTAGGCCAATAGTCACAATTTTAAATGAACCGTCAGACTCAGGCGATCGCGCCCCCAGTTGCCGATACTGAAAAGGTATCAAAACAACCTCTTTCCCGAATCCACAGAGCACCATGAAACGCACCTTTTTCGCCCTCGTCACGCTGGCAACCGTGGTTATCCCGACCACCGCTTTCGCCGTCCCTCAAGCCGATTTCCCACTGGCCCAACGCCCCAATCAAGAACGCCCCCAACGACCTGATCCTGACCGCCCCGATCCTGATGGCGATCGCCAACGCCCCGAACGT
>CAZCWE010000430.1:0-3694 GCA_964502285.1 uncultured Spirulina sp.
GGGGGGCGGGGGGGGATCGGCGAGAGAGTGAGAACTTGGGGAGCCGTTTGTGTATAAGCGGTAGTCCTGCGGGAGAGGGTTGGGTGAGGGATTGCCTCACTGGAATGCACCCATTAAAAAACGGGAGTATTGCTCCCGTTTTTTTTGCGTTAAAAAGTACCAAAAGTGCGTTGAATTGTCCGTTTTTTGCGTTCAAAAATTCCAACAAACAGACTAGATCATTGCCTCCGGCAAGATGAGCATGGCATCCCCAAAGGAATAAAATCGGTAGTCATTATCTAGCGCATCTTGATACAGACTCAGGAGTCGTTCCCGACCCACTAAAGCACTAATCATGATTAACAAACTGGATTTGGGTAGGTGAAAGTTTGTAATCATGCCATCAATAATGCTCCATTGATGACCCGGATAAATGAACGTATCCAAAAACCCTTCAAAGGGTTCACTTAAGGCACGGGCATCCCCCACCTTTTGTTGAGCCGCAGCACCCTCTAACGCCCGTACACTAGTTGTACCGACCGCAATTACACGGCCGCCTTTTGCACGGGTTTCTTTGATTTTGTCAATCGTTTCTGCACTGATCGATGCCCATTCAGCATGCATCCGGTGGTCACGGATATCTTCTGTTTCCACAGGGCGAAAGGTGCCAACCCCTACATGGAGGGTCAACTCAGTGCGTTGCACTCCCATGTCTGTCAGAGCGTCCAACAGCTCCGGCGTAAAATGTAAACCGGCGGTCGGAGCGGCAGCCGAGCCGGATTCTTTGGAGTAGACGGTTTGGTATTGTTCGGGGTCAGCTTCGGTTTCCGTCACGTAGGGAGGGAATGGAATATAGCCCACCTTGGCGAGCATTTGTTCCATGGTTTTACCGGGCGGCAAGGTGAACTCTAGGACGCGCCCACCTGTTGTAAAGTCGCGCTCGATGACTCGTCCCCATAGCGGTGTTTCATCACCATCGTCAGTTCGGGAGGTGAAGCACACTTCTGTGCCCATCTTGAACCGTTTACCGGGTTTCACCAGAGCCAGCCAGCAGTTTTTGCGGACTTCTCTTAATAGCAGAATCTCCACAGGCGCACCTGTGGATTTGCGACCATAGAGACGGGCAGGCAAAACACGGGTGTTATTCAAGACCAAGAGGTCATTTGGCTTGAGCCAATCCGTCAGTTGGTGAAAATGGTTATGAACATGACTATCGGGAGAATCGACCACAAGCAGACGCGATTGATCCCTAGGAGTGACGGGATTTTGAGCAATCCGCTCCGGAGGTAGTTCATACTGGTAACTCGCGAGAATGTGATCTGTTAGGGCCATTCGCTTTCTATTGTTAGGTGTCAGTTTGGTTAGTGTCTATATCATCGTAATGCTTGGAGTCCCTTGCGCAGAAATACGGCGGGAATTTGACCACGCCATTCTACAGGATAATCGGCCTAGACTGATGGGAAACTTTGGGTAGAGTCACCCATTATAGATCGGGGAACTCTCCCCTACACAAAGGGGTACACAATTAAGGACACTGTTAAGTAGAGGAACCTAAGAACCCCCCATCGATCCCCATTCGTTCGTGAGCCTGCTGATTATGTATTACCTATACTTCTTTGCTAATGCGAGTTTAACCCTTCGTCTCGCTGAATTCTTAATCCAAAAACGATCGCTCCCTGTGGCTTTTATTTCGGTGATTCACCAAATAGATGGCTGGATTGTCCGAGTCAAACTCAATGACCCCATTTCGGCACAACAACATGGCGACTTTGTGGCCTATATGAATGAGTTAGGCATTCCCTACACCCCTGATATTCATGTCCAGATGGCGCTCTGGAGTTTGGAAACGGGCCAGCCGCCGGTGGATGTGATGCGCCGCTATCAGGTGGCGATCGTCTCCCATGGCGACCCTGACAAGGCGGATATTGAAGCGTTCCGTCGTCAGTTCACCCGTGGTTTAGGCTACTGCCCGGAAACTCTTGCCTAGGATCTACGCTTTAGTGTGATTCGCTCTACGAACTTAAAACCCGCTCACCCCAGTTTCAAGATAGGATTAGCGGGTTTTGACATGGGGGCGATCGCTCTACTCTGATCGGTGCAGGGAGGCTGATCGCAGGAATCTCGAAGGGGGAGGGGGCGATCGCTAAAACCAACCCCGCTTGTTAATGAGATAAATCTCTAAAAATTCCTCATCGGTTTTGGTCAGGTAAATAATCCCCTCCACCAAGCCGATCACTCCCATAATCGGGCTGGCAATGAAACAGGTTAGTAGCGTCACGAGCAGCATGACCAGACCTTCCGTTTGATAACCGAGGATAAATTTATGCACTCCGATTGCTCCGAGCAGAATGCCACAGATACCGGCCGCGATTTTTTTGCTATTGGCATCACTTAAGTTGGGTTCTTTCGGGTTCATAATATTGGCCTCATTACTGCGTGATTGATGGACTCTCTGGGGATCGGGTCTGGATTGGGGGGCGATCGCCTCCCGCCGTCACCCCGACTTGATTGTTGAACATCATGGGTTTTGTCTGCACTATACAACTTCATAGCGGCTGGCTCGGATTTCCTTTAAGCCACCTTAAGTTCTTGGACAGGATGAAGCGTGACTGGTCTAGAGTGAAGGGTTGCGATCGCAACCCGCTCCAGCAACAGGGACAATTTAGGCAGAAAACACCATGATGCTGCCGGAATAGCAAGATACCCACACCTGGCGTTTTTCCGGGTCGTAGGTGATGCCGATGGGTTTATCGTTCACGTCTACGGTTTTGACCACGTCCATGGTGGCGGTGCGCACCTTGGTCATCGTGTTGGAATGGTAATTGACCACATAGAGAAAGTCGCCATCATCGGAGAGAATCATGCTGCGGGGGGCGTTGCCGGTGGCGGTTTTCGTGAGGACGCGCCCGGTTTCAAGGTCAATTTTGGCGACTTTGCTTTCACCGTTGAGGCTGGTGTAGAGATAGCGGCCGCTGGGGTCAAGGTTGAGGTGACGGGGCGATCGCCCTACATTTTCGATCCAACTGACTTGGAAATTGTCGAGGCTGACTTGGGCGATATTTTGCGACCCCATAATCGCCACGTAGGCCGTGCGCGACTGCGGATCGACCACGATGCCCCTCGGATACCGCCCCAACTCCACCCGCTGAATCTCGCGCCCCTGCTGCACATCAACAATGCTGAGGTCGTCGGTACACCAGTTCGTCACCAGCACATAGCGATTGTCGGGGGTGGTGGCGACAAATTTAGGCACTGAGCCGACGCGGATCACTTGGTCAATGGCGAAGGTTTCAGTGTTGATCCGATAGAGGAAACTATCGTCTGTGCCTTGGGTGGGGGTGCATTTGTCGCTACCGGGATGGTCAAAGCCCGCCCCATACATTTGATAGTTGGAGACCCAGGCATATTTGCCGCTGTGGGAAAAGCTGGCTTCAACGGGGGAACCGCGATAGATGCCGGCGTATTGGGGATAGCCAAATTTTTGCAGATCGACAGAATCGGCGATGGTTTTCACCAGGTTGAAGTCGCGATCGTACACGGTGATGCTGTGGCTGTACATCATGTTTTGGGCGAAGAACAGACCGCGCCCGGAGTGAACGATGGATTTGGGGGCGATGTTGCCGTAGATGGTTTTTTGCAGTTCCATCGACGGCTCGGTGGCGGCCGATGAAGCGAAGGGGGCAGCATTGCGGGTGAAGCTATCTTCGCGGAAAAC
>CAZCWE010000431.1:0-3258 GCA_964502285.1 uncultured Spirulina sp.
CCGCCCCCCGATCGCCGTCGTCCCCCCGCCCGCGATCGCACCCTCCGACCCCGATCGCGCCGCGATCAGCGTTAGCTCACGCCTCGCTTCTCACCCCCCCCATTGAAATCCCGACAATCAAACCCTGTTGAATTTGACCATGAATGAATTTTTACCGACCCTTTATATTCTCATTCTGTTTGTTTTAGTCAGCGGTGCAGCTATTTTTGTCTTTCGGCAAATTTGGCAAACTCGTCAACAAGAACGCCGCTTTGAAAATCTGCAACAAGCCCTCACCAAAGCCGACTGCACCACCAAAGACTATTACGAATTCGGCAGTTTATGCCTAGACAAAAAACTCTATGTCCAATCCGTTTTAGTGTTTCAGCGGGGCTTAAAAGCCGCTGAAAAAGAAGAGGTGGAACCCGAAAACATTGCCCTAATGTACAATGCCATGGGCTATGCGTACTTTGCCCAAGAACAATATGATCTCGCCATTCGCAACTACAAAGAAGCGATCAAACTCTATCCAGACTATGTGATCGCCCTCAATAACCTCGGCAACGTCTACGAAAAGAAAAAGCTCGTCGCCCAAGCCCTCAAAGTCTACGAAGATGTGTTGGGATTTGATCCGGATAATGCGATCGCTAAAAAACGCGCCGAATCCATGCGCAAACGCCTCGCCCCCTCCTCCACTTAACCCCATATCCAAGAGTCACCCAACTGCCCCAACCCTGAGGTTGGGTGAAGTTGGGTGAGGCTGATTCACGCCGCATCCATCCATAACCTGCCGGAGGTGATCGACTGCGATCGCATCCTTTCGATTCAGACATGAAACGCCTCATCAACATCCAGTTTCGTCCCCTAGATCCCCTCGCTTCAACCCAGTCAACCAAGCCATCTATAGCAGTGGACAAGTCTATGTTGATTGAGGCGGTCTGCTCTTCTTCTTCTCGCGACCCCGAACCACCGATGGCTTCTCGTCGCCAGCACGAGCTACGTTCACACGGCATCGAGTTCCGCTGCCTACGTTTCGCTGCGCTCCTGACTATTTTTGTCCGTCAATCAGCCCCATGACCCCACAACCTGCTGATATTCATGCCCGTTCCCTTTGTTGAAGATGTTTGCGGCTAGACTCTTGCAAATTTTTCATGGCAATACTGAACGGACGACATCTCACCCATAAACCTGTAGTCCAGACTACATCTATCCCTAAAAATCTTTGGTAGCGTTCTGAGGCATTTATAAGAATGTTTTTAACGGTGTGAGATGATGAAAAAAATTCCAAGCTACGGCTTGCTGTCTGGCATTTTGGGGATGGCGACGACTCTTTCCGTTGCCATGCTAGAGGGTGGTGCGGCTCAGGCCAACCCAAGCATGATGCTCGCCGATATCGAAGCAATCAGCCAGACATCTTCCATGTCTCAGGTGCGAGGGGTGTCTGAACTGAGTGATGTTTCGCCAACGGATTGGGCCTATTCGGCTCTGAGTGATTTGATTGAGCGTTACAACTGTATCGCGGGGTATCCCAATGGGACATTTCGGGGCGATCGCTCTCTCTCCCGCTACGAGTTTGCGGCTGGTTTAAACGCCTGTTTGCAACAGATCGAGCGTCTGATTGCCGAAACCACGGGCAACTTTGTCACCCGTGACGATCTCGAAACCGTCGAGCGATTAATGGCGGAGTTTGAAGCCGAACTCGCTATGCTCAGCACCAAGGTCGATAACCTTGAATCCCGCGTCGAATTCCTCGAAGATAACCAATTCTCCACCACGACGAAGTTGCGCGGCAATGTCTTCATGCACCTCAACCAAGCTTGGTCGAGTGGTGACATTCTCGCGGAAGGAACCGATGCGTTTACCGCCTCGCGGGATGCAACGGGGGCAACGACTCGCCGCACTATCACCGATGACCCCGAACTGACGTTCCAATATCTAACCTGGTTGAACTTTAATACGTCCTTCACGGGGAAAGATACCCTCGCGATGCAGTTGGCGGTTGGGAATGGGAACGGGCCGGCTAATACCTACGTTTCGGCGGGGTTGTTCAATACCTGGGGGGTCACGTTTACCGACCAAAATAGCGGTAATGCCAATGAGGTTCGGATTCGCGAACTGTTCTATCAATTCCCGGTCAACGATAAGCTGCATTTAGTAGTGGGGCCGCGGGTGAACTGGTATCGCTATTTTGATGGCAACCGCTACAGCAACATCTTCAAGGGTGCTGATAGTTTTAACTCTGGCGGTGGTTCTTTGATCAATACCCTCGATCGTGGGGCTGGGGCTGTGGCGCTGTTCAACCTCAGTGATCAATTGAAGTTCAATGTGGGCTACTTGGGCGAAAGCACCGAATTTTTAAACGGCCCGAACTTCAATACGGCGGCTAGTGCGGGCGAGGGGCTGTTTTCGGGAACCTATACGATTAGCGGGGAGTTGACCTATTCTCCGATGGATGACCTCAATCTGCGGTTCTTGTATACGCGATCGCGCCTCAATTCCACCTTTGGCTTCTTGGGTGCTGGGGGTCAGGGTGAACCGCTCTATGGGTTAGCCGATGATGGCACGGGTGGCGATGTCCATGATGGTAACGCTGACACCTACAGCTTTAACTTTGATTGGCAACCCCTTGAGTGGCTCGGACTCTTTGGCCGCTATACCTACGGGAAAGTCCACGTCACTCCCGTTAACACGGCAATCAACGATCGCCACATCATCGGCCAAGCCGTCCAAGCCGGTCTCGCCTTCCCCGACTTGGGGAAAGAAGGGTCTTTGCTCACCTTTTCCTATTTGATTCCCTTCTCTGTGCTGGATGGGCGTGAGTTCATTATTTCCGGCGCAGGCGATGGTGGCATTCAATACGAATTTGAAGCGAACTACTTCTATCCGGTGACGAATAATATCGCCCTCGTTCCATCGTTCTTCTGGATTAATAACCCGAACAACTTCGGCGCAAATCCGGATGTCTATGTGGCGAACCTCCGCGCTCAGTTTAGTTTCTAAAGGCGCGATCGCTGCTCTGAAGCATGTTCAATCCTCTCCTTCGGAACACCCTGCAACGCCTGACGCTTGGAGGGTGTTTTCTTGGCAGGACTTACGCAAATTTCTGGCCAATCTCTCAGTTTTTCGTTGAGGCAAGGGGCTTAAGCCCCTTGTTTGTGTGTGTCCCTGCGTAAGTCCTGATTATTCAAACTTGCGTGGGGTCGTTGTCTCCGCTGTCCGGTTGACTGTTCCGGCTCCGATGAGCATTGATTATCCTCAGCGTCATCGATAGTTATCACT
>CAZCWE010000431.1:3268-3692 GCA_964502285.1 uncultured Spirulina sp.
AAAAGCGCGATCGCTGTTCTGCCTAGCAGCATCGCTAGAATTCTCCTTCAACTTTCCCCCTTCAACTGCAAACAGTTGAAGGGGTTTCTCTGTTCCGGGTGGGGTACAGAGGGCTGGGGACGGGGTGGGATTTTCTTGTCAGGACGAACCGCAACCATAGACAATGTTAAACAGCTTGACTTCTTTTGGAGTGTGTCCCTTGTCCGATGCGATCGCCCCTGCCCGTGCTGCGGCCCATCAATTTCAAGCCCCCGGCGCGATTGAATCCGTCTGTCCCTTTGGCAGTGGCAATGTTAACGATACGTTTTTGGTGCGGTTGCATCACCCCCAGGCGGATCATTTTATTTTGCAGCGCTTGAATACGCGGGTGTTTCAGCATCCGGGGGCGGTGATGGAGAATATGCGCCTCTGTACCGAGGCGATG
>CAZCWE010000432.1:0-1705 GCA_964502285.1 uncultured Spirulina sp.
CGATGATGATCATCATTCCCGGCACTAACCCCCTCCCCGCCATGGGCATTTTCCTAACCGGGATTGGTCTCGTCGAAGATGATGGGCTGATCTGTGCTGTGGGGGCGACGGCCTGTGTGGCGATCGCTGTCGTCATGGTGTCCGTGATTTGGGTCTTCTATCGCGGTGGAGCCAGCATCCTCGATCTGATCAAAAACCAAATTAAAGGCACACCTTAAATTACAGCCATTGGGCTCACGACCCGCCACAGTACTGAATTCACCACACTGAATTCAAAAGGGGCGCAACGCTTGCGCCCCTTTGTGCCGATGACCGATCAAAATCCCATGCCTTGACCCTGACTAGATCTCAGCGTAGGCTCGCTCAATTAGTCGCCGTGCCAGGGTTTGGGTTCCGGTGTGTTCGTAGTAATTCGTGGTGACATCTAAAAACGCCGCCAGGTAATCCAGCTTACTGTCCGACACTTCAATAAACTGGCTTAATTTCCCCGTCACCTTCGCCACAGACAGGTCATTCCGGCTCACAAACCCCCCCATCCAGCCTTTGACGCTGTCGAAACTTTCACCGATAAAGGCTAATTGTTTCGCGGTGCTTTGTCCCGGAATGAGGTTTTTCACTTGGCTAAAGACCGCGTTACTTTCGAGGTCTTGGGGAGAAAGGTGATTGAGTTTGGCTTGTGTGCCTTGGATGAAGTCCGGGCCCAGGGGAATCAACGCATCAAAACAGACTAACGCCGCCATCCGCATCAACGACTCACCGCTATAGTCCGCGAGGGATTTGACAAAATCGCCGATGCTATCGCCAGGGATACCGTTAATTTGGCAAAAGGCCACCACTTCGACCACCAATTTGAGGCAGAGGTCAATGGTTTGAGCTTTATCAGCCTTGGGAGTCAGTTTGTTCATAAAGCCCAAGAGGGGAATTTTTTCCCCGACTTTATTCGCCAACGCCGCCGCGCCGAGGGCACTGTCGGCACTATCGACGGTTTGGTAGAGCCAGAGGGCGCGTTGATAGCCTTCGGACTTGTCGTTAAAGAGCCAGACGGCGCGATCGCCAATCTGCTGAACCAGCTCTGGATCAGCTTCACCCGTCACGGTGCGGATCGTTTCCTTGAACCCCACTAGATTGTTCCACTCACCCGGCACGACGAAATCCAACGCCCTGAGGGCGCGGACGGTCATATTTTGCTCAGGCAATGCGTCAACAATTTCAAAAATCGGTTTGCTCATGGTTGTGATTGAGAATAAAAGAGGGCAGGGGCGATCGCATCAACACCAGAGACAGACAAGATCGTGCTGGGCTGTTGAGCGACTTGGAGAGCGATGGCTTAAGGCGCATCAAGAGCAGCGAGGCCGTCGAGGTCAAACTTTTCAAGCCAGGCTTGGCGATCGCCCTCCGTAAAACTCTCCGCTTTGGATTGCACTTTCACCTGAAAGCCATCCGCCACGAGCACCCCCGTCCCCGTACTGCCTTGGGCAGCGAGGGGATAGCCCGCGAGAGTCTCGGCGCTGTCGGTGTACTTTTGGGCCGCCGTCGGGTTGTTGCGAATATCCGCGATCGAGAGCAACGCCACCTCAGTGCCGGCTTGCTTGAGTTTCGCCTGGGCCAATCCGGTTTTTTCTTGGCTATAAACCACGTCGTAGTCTGCGGCAGGCTGCGGAAAATATCCATTCAAATCCCCGCCACTGACGGCAGTATCCGCCAC
>CAZCWE010000432.1:1715-3666 GCA_964502285.1 uncultured Spirulina sp.
AAAATGATGTAAACCAGGTACGAGGCATCATAGCCATTGAATCCCCTTTATAGTGATAGGCAATACCTCTATTGTGCCGTACCCGTTTTGGGTTTTGATTTTTCTTTACTCAAATATTTTAGGTGGGGATTCAGTAGGATAGAAAGCGGAGTAGATCGTTAAGACGTCGCGTTCTTGAAGCGCAAATTAATGTTTGGGTTGAGTTTGTCATCGATATAGTGCCATCTATCCGTCTTGAAGCCTTTCTGAGGCAATCGCTCCCTGCCGTTCTATCATCGTCTCCCAATTTATGCGTATCCTCATTTACTCCTATAACTACCATCCGGAGCCCATCGGCATTGCGCCCCTGATGACCGAGTTAGCAGAAGGACTCGTCAAACGCGGCCATGCAGTGCGGGTGATTACCGCGATGCCGTGGTATCCTGCCGGTGAAATTTTTGAATCCTATCGTGGCAAACTCTATTGCACCGAAGAGATCAATGGTGTGACGGTTCAACGCTGCTATGTGCGCATCAGTAAAAACCGCAATCTGATCAATCGAGGCTTTTTTGAACTGAGCTTCATGGTGTTAAGTTTTTTCCAAGCCCTCCGAGGTTGGCGGCCGGATGTCATTTTGATGACGGTTCCGGGGTTGCCGGTGGGGGTACCGGCAGCGCTCCTGGGCTGGCTCTACCATTGCCCTGTTGTTCTGAACTTGCAAGATATTCTGCCTGATGCTGCGATTCAAGTGGGCCTCTTGCGTAATCCGGTGGCGGTGAAGATTTTCAAGGCCCTGGAGACATTTAATTATGCGATTGCCACCAAGATTACGGTTATTTCTGAAGGCTTTATTGAAAACCTTGTGGAAAAAAAGGTTGATTCCCAAAAGATTTGTTTGATTCCCAACTGGGTTGATGTTAATTTTATTCGCCCGTTAGATCGCTACGATAATGCATTCCGCGATAAGCATAAGCTCGGCAAAAAATTTGTGGTGTTGTATTCCGGGAATATTGCCCTCACCCAACCGCTGGATAAGGTGATTGATGCGGCGGAAAAGCTGGCTCATTTGCCGGACATTGTTTTTGTGATTGTGGGGCCCCATGAGGCTCTCAAGCCGCTGCGACGCAGTGCTCGCAAACGAAATCTGCATAATGTGCGGTTGTTGACGTTCCAACCCCGCGCCCAACTGCCCACGATGTTGGCGGCGGCGAATGTGGGGTTGGTGGTGCAAAAGGCGAATGTGGTGTCGTTTAATATGCCGTCTAAAATTCAGGTGCTGCTGGCCAGTGGTTGCCCGATTTTAGCGTCGGTTCCGGAGGAGGGAACGGCGGCGATGGCGATTCGATCGAGTGGTGGTGGGGTGCTGATTCTGCCGGAGAATGCCATGGCGTTGGCGGCGGCGGTGGAAGATCTCTATTATCAGCCGGAAGAGGTGGAACGACTGGGACAAAAAGGGCGACAGCATGCGATCGCCCAATACGCCTGTCAATCTGCCATTGATCGCTATGAGGAGCTATTCTGTGCCCTCACTCAGCGGGAACCCTGCCTACCGGTGGGAGACGAATTTTTAAAGTGATGGCGGGGGTGAGCGATCGCCGTCGGTCATGGGCAGATCAACAAAACATTGCAACTTCAGCCCGACCGGAACAGGCTTCGTTATGATCGGGGGAGTTCTGTTTTTCTAATTTTGTGCATGACCCAACAACGATCGCCCCTTTCGCTTCCCTCACTCCCGGCACACCTTGCCGATGACCCCACGTCACAAATGGCCTGGACAATTGCGATCGCTGCGGATGATCGCAAAGCCGCCGATATTACCCTGTTGCGCGTCACAGATGTCTGTTACCTCAGTGACTATTTCATCGTGGTGAGCGGGTTTTCGCGCACTCAGGTGCGGGCGATCGCAGACTATATCGAAGCGCAAATGGAAGAACAGTGGCAACGTTACCCGCTCCGCACCGCCGGCAAAGCT
>CAZCWE010000433.1:0-3660 GCA_964502285.1 uncultured Spirulina sp.
TGATGCGTTCAATCTTAACCACGACTGTGCTTGGGTTGGGATTGAGTTATGGATATCCGAGTTGGTCTGGGGCAGGGGCGATCGCAAGCGTGTCGCCTCCGGATTTCGTAGCCCAGGCCGCCCCCCCTGACGTGGAAGAGTTGTTGGAGTTGATTAATCAGGAGCGATCGCAAGCGGGCCTCTCCCCCTTAACCCTGAACGAGCAATTGACCGCAGCGGCTCAAGCCCACGCCCAAGCGATGGCGGTGGACAACTTTTTTTCCCAAACCGATCAAACCGGTCTCTACACCGATGAACGGGTGGTCAACTTTGGCTATGGGGGCCGCGTCGGGGAAAACATCGCCGCTGGCCGGGCTAATATTCGCTGGGTTTTGGAAAAATGGCTCGATAGTCCCGGCTACCGGATGAATTTGCTCGATCCGGAGTTTACAGACGTGGGTTTGGGGTATGGGTTTAATCGCACCTCTGACTTTAACCATTATTGGTCGATCGTCTTGGGGGCGGGCAGTGACTCCGCGCCGGGTGTGCAGTTGCAACCCTCGGCGGTGACAGACCCGGATGAGTCGTTATTAACGGTGATGAATACAGCCCGCCGGCGGGTCTGTGTGCCAGCGTTACGGGCGAATGAGGCGTTGACAACCTGGGCTCAGGACTACGTGGGAGAGGTTGCCGCCACAGGCACAACGAATTGGCAGGCAATACCGGCGGATGTGCTCGATACCCAATTGACCCAGCAGACTCGCTACCCAGCACTGACGGTCGGACAATTGATCGGACAACAGGCCCAAGCCTCGGATCTGGTTGCAGCGTGGCAACAGAATCAGGCGAACCGGGAGGCGTTGCTGCGACCGGAATATGTGGATGTGGGGATTGGCTCGGCGGTCAATGGGGAGCAAGCCTCGTCCCGCTACTGGACTGCAATTCTGGCGGAGCCGCGTTATCCTGACCCCTTGGATTTGACGATCGCGCCCATCCGTCAAGAGCTCGGCAGCTTAGACAACACCGATGCGACGCTCCCGGCTGATGGCAGTGTGTACGATATCTACAGTTTCACCGGGCAAGCGGGTCAAACCGTAGTGATTGATCTTGAAAGTGCAGAGTTCGATACCTATCTCTTTTTGTTCAATCCCCGTGATGCTCAGATTGCCGACAATGACGATGTGAGCGATCGCAGTAGTAATTCGCGGATTGTGGTGGATCTGCCCTGTGATGGCACCTATCGGGTGATGGTGAATAGTTACAACGCCGACAGTCGCGGCCGCTATACCTTGAGCATCTACGAATTGGGCTTGTAGGCTTGGATTACTTGCAAGCTGCCGCCCGCGTGCAGGGTGCGATCGCACCGCTCAAACCCCACCGTCTGTAAGGAGGTGACTAAATCCGTGCGCAGCAATTGCCACGCCGTTTCCGTTTCAAACAGCCAGAGGAACATTGCCACCCCCGGCCAGAAGATCGGATTCGTCGGCGGATGAAAATCCACCAAGGCAAACACGCCCCCCGGCCGCAGCACCCGATACACCTGCTCTAGAATTTGCTGAAGCTGCTCCGGCTGCATTTCATGCAACGCGGCGGAGGTGTGGACAAGATCAAACTGGGCATCGGGCAGGGGCATCGCTTCGGCGAAGGCTTCGACATAGGTGGCTTGGGGGGCGAGGGCTTGGGCGCGGGCGATCGCCTTCGGGGAGGCATCCAACGCCGTCACCTGTGCCGACATCTGCACCAAAATTTGCGTGACCGGGGCTGCACCACAGCAGAGATCCAGAATCTGGGTCTCTGCGGTAATGTTTAAACCGTGCAGGGGTAAGCGTCGAAACCGATCTTCTCCCCCCACGGCCAGGGATGCGATCGCTGACACCGTGTTGTAAATCCATTGATATCGATAACTCCATGCCCGTAAAACCGTTGCCATCTGATCTTCTTCGCGCTCATAAACTTGTGATGATACTCCCCCAAACCGATCGGGGAGGGGAATATATTGTTAAACTTAGTCAAGAATCTAAAAATTAACAAAAGCTATTATCACAATGGATCGGATAGGAGTCCTGTTATTAAATCTTGGGGGGCCCGACACCCTAGAAGATGTACGCCCCTTCTTGTTTAATCTCTTTGCAGATCCAGAAATCATCCGGCTGCCGGTGCCGTGGCTGCAAAAGCCCCTTGCCTGGTTCATCTCTAGTCGCCGTGTTTCCGTATCCCAAGACAACTATCGCCAAATTGGGGGCGGCTCACCGTTGCGCCAAATCACCGAAGCCCAAGGGGAAGCCCTCGCCCAACAACTGAAAGACCAAGGCACAGACACCCAGGTCTACATCGGCATGCGCTATTGGCATCCCTTCACCGAAGAAGCGATCGCCCGCATCAAAGAAGACAACATCGCCAAACTCGTCATCCTGCCCCTCTATCCTCAATTTTCGATCAGCACCACCGGTTCCTCCTTTCGCCTCCTCGAACAACTCTGGCAAGACGACCCTGAACTGCGCCGCCTCGACTACACCGTCGTCCCCTCTTGGTACAAACACCCCAACTATCTCAACGCCATGGCCCAACTGATCGCCCACGAACTCGATCAGTTTGACAACCCCGACCCCGTCCATATCTTCTTCAGCGCCCACGGTGTCCCCCTCAGCTACGTGGAAGAAGCAGGCGACCCCTACCAAAAAGAAATCGAAGACTGCACCCGGCAAATTATGGCCACCCTTGGCCGCCCCAACCCCTACACCCTCGCCTATCAAAGCCGCGTCGGCCCCGTTGAATGGCTCAAACCTTACACCGAAGATGCCCTCACGGAACTCGGCAAATCCGGAACCGAGCAGATCGTCGTCGTCCCGATCAGCTTTGTCTCTGAGCATATCGAAACCCTCCAAGAAATCGATATTGAGTACCGCGAAATTGCCGAAGCCGCCGGAATTCATGAATTCCGTCGCGTTCCTGCCCTCAATACTCACCCCGAATTCATCAACGCCCTCACTGATCTTGTGAATACGGCCCTCGACCAACCCCCGAAAACCTTCGCCCAAGTGGTGCAAGTGGGCAAAACTAAGATTTACCCCCCCGAACGCTGGGAATGGGGCATGACCACCGCCGCCGAAATCTGGAACGGCCGTCTTGCCATGCTCGGCTTCCTCGCCCTAATCGTGGAACTGATCAGCGGCAAAGGCCTTCTCCATTTCGTCGGCCTGCTTTAGTGTGAGGGGGACGAATACGACCACGCCTAGACTCTTGTTAGTCCGGTGCGATCGCCATCTCGCTCAAATGCCGCAGCACTTGCAGGACTTCGTACAGTGGGTTCTCACCCGGATCACGCAAGCGGAACCCTTTAGACAAACCATAACTCGGCTGCTCCTGCTGCTGGAATTTCACGAATACAAACTCTGCGCCTGTTGTCACTAAACCATAGAGAGGTTGGGGGGAAGTCGGCGCACTGAGCAAATAAGCCAGGAGTTGGGGTAAGCCTGCTTCTGTGGAAAATGTTGCTCGTTTCGCTTCAATCGTCATCACCCAGAGTTGATCTTTGAGGACTAACGTGTCGATTTTGCCCTGGATCAACAGCTCATCTGCTTCAAGACGCAATGTGACCAAAACCAATGGGTTTCAAGCCTCGCCCTTCTAGGGCGACTTTAGGTAAAATAGCGCCATGAAAGTCCGATACCAGTACAGAAT
>CAZCWE010000434.1:0-3642 GCA_964502285.1 uncultured Spirulina sp.
TCAGTGAATGCGGTGCAAGCGGTGAAATAAGCCGCGCCACCATCGGATTCACTGTTGCTGTTCAATTGTTGATGTCAAAAAGGAGTCGGAAAAGCTGATGGGCATGACCGTTAAGAGCGGAATTTATTTGGCGTTGTGCTGCGTGAGTGCGATCGCAGCCGTGGGGTCAGTGTTTGAATTGGGCTACGGCAACCCCACCTATGGCACTCCCGTCACAGCGGCGATTTTGGCGTTGAGTGTCCCGGTCACGATTGTGTTGTTTTGGGCCGCCGTCCAAGATACCAAAGCCAATCAGTAAATCGCCTCGGATCGCGGCGAGGGCTAGTCCGATCGCTCACCACCCTTGAGGCAGGATCACCGTGAACACCCCCAGTCATTACGTTTTAAATGTGGTGGCATTAGGCTATGCCTTTGCGCCCGATGCGGTGACGGCGATTACGTTGGGTGCGATCGCCCCGGATATCCCCATCTTTCTGTTTTACGCGGTGGCTAAACTCATCTACCGCCTGCCCGAAGCGCAGATTTGGTCAGAAGCCTATTACGAATCGGCAGGCTGGCAAACCGCGATCACGATTGGGCATTCCTTCCCCCTGGCGATCCTCGGCCTCGCGCTCTGCCTTTGGGGACAGTGGCGTATGGGCTTCTTTTTCTTCGCCAGTATGATCGGCCATTCGCTGCTCGATATTCCCGTCCATCACGACGACGCTCACCGCCACTTTTTCCCCCTCAGCCATTACCGTTTCATCAGTCCCCTGTCCTACTGGGACCCCCGCCACCATGGCCGCCTCGTCGCCGCTGTGGAATTACTCCTCGTGCTGGGGGTGTCGCCCCTGGCCTGGACGGTGCTTAAAACCGCCTGGAGTCGCGGCATTTTGGTGGCGATTAATGGGCTGTATCTGATCGGCTATAGTCGGTTTTATTTAGCTAGTTTGCTCACCTCACTCTTTCACTCCAACACATCATGATGCTTCGTCTTTTGGCTACGACCGCGATCGGGGTGCTGGGGATGGCTCCTGCCGCCCTCGCCCAATCCTCCCTCTGTTTACCCCCCGCCCTCGATCGCGTCCAAACCCACGTTGCCCAAAGCGGCGACACGGTTGCCGCCCTCGCCCAACGCTACCGCCTCACCCCCCAAACCCTGCGCAACTTTAACCCCAATCTCACGGGGAATGCGATCGCCCCTGGCCGCACGCTCAACATTCCCCCCGTTAACGGTACGGCGGTGCGGGTTCCCGCTGGGGCCACTTGGCAAGATTTATCCCAACGCTACGGGATTCGGGCCGATGTCCTCTTTGAACTCAATGGCTGCCAAGCCCCGGCTAGCTTTGCCTTTATTCCGGGCAATGCTCAGACCGACGGCGACACCAGCCGCCGCGATACCTACATTGGTTTGAGCCTGTATCCCCTGCCGCAACCGGCCACCGTTGGCCTGCCCTACGGGTGGTACGACGCTACGCCCAACGCGACAAAACAGACCTTTCACAGCGGCATGGATTTACTCGCAGCACCGGGGACAACGGTGCTCGCCGCCTCGCCGGGGGTGGTGGTGTTTGTGGGTCAACAGAATGCCTACGGGATGTTGGTGATTTTGCAGCATGGTGCAGAACGGCAGACACGTTACGCCCATCTCCAAGATCCGTTGGTGGAGGTGGGGCAATGGGTACGCGCTGGAGAAGCGATCGCCCGCGTTGGCACCAGTGGCCAGCCAGATATTGCCCAACCCCATCTACATTTTGAAGTGCGTCAAGCCTCCCCCATCGGCTGGGTCGCCCAAGACCCCGAAATCCACCTCCAACCGGACGCAATCACGCCGTAGTGCCATCGCACCGCTAAAATTAGGCTTTAGCGTAGGGTGGGTTAGGCGGCTTAAGCATAGGCACTGACTGCAATCCAGCAATCCGCCGTAACCCACCGATTAGAGTGTGCCACAACAGGAGTGGCAAATGCACCAGACGAGCTGTAGAGGTCAGGAAGATACGATCGCCTCTCGATTTTGCGCCAGGATTGTGTCGAGCAATTGAGGAAACCGGGCATCAAGGACATCGCGGCGCAGGGAATTGAGGTGCTGTGTGCCGGATTTGCGTGAATAGATCACGCCGGATTCCCGCAGGATCTTGAAGTGGTGGGACAGGGTGGATTTGGCGAGATTGCAATTAAAGGCACTGCAAGGATGCTCTCCCCCTGGGGCGAGGAGGTGGACAATCTCAAGGCGGACGGGATCGCCGAGGGCGTAGAGAATGCCCGCGAGGGTGATTTGGTCGGGTTCGGGGTGGTAAAGCGGTCGCATGGTTGCATTATCGCATAGGGATCGGTTACTGTTTGATTGTTCGACTTTTTTGAACAATCGAATTTAACCCAGTTCTATCCTATCAATAAATCCTATGACGGCTCTCTCGACCCCTAACACGACGATCGCCCCCCTCTTTGCACCGATTCAATTCGGCGCGATCGCCTGCCAAAATCGTATTTTGATGGCCCCCTTAACCCGTGGCCGGTCGGGGCGCGATCGCATCCCCAACGACCTGATGCGGGAATACTACACCCAACGCGCTGGCGCAGGGCTGATTATTTCCGAAGCCACCAACATTTCCCCCCAAGGGGCCGGCTGGGATCAATCTCCCGGCATCCACAGCCCCGAACAAGTGGCGGGCTGGCGCAAAATCACCGAGGCCGTCCACGCCCAGGGCGGCAAAATCGTCCTTCAACTCTGGCACACGGGCCGCGCCTCCCATCCTGATTTTCAGCCCAACAATGCCCTGCCCGTCTCCTCCTCTGCCGTCAAGCCCGACGGCGAAATCCACACCCCCAACGGCAAGAAACCCCACGAAACTCCCCGCGCCCTCACCTTAGACGAAATTCCGGGGGTGATTGCGGACTATGCGATCGCGACGCAAAATGCCAAAGCCGCCGGGTTTGATGGGGTGGAAGTTCACGCCGCCAATGGCTACTTGATTGACCAGTTTTTGCGCGATGGGGTGAACCAACGCACCGATGCCTACGGGGGCAGTGTGGAAAATCGCAGCCGTTTTTTGCTTGAGGTGACCGCAGCGGTGATCGCCGCCTGGAGCGCGGATCGGGTGGGGGTGCGGATTTCGCCCTATAACCCCTTTAACGATATGCGCGACAGTGACCCGATCGCGCTCTTTTCCCATGTGGCAACGGCATTAAATCCGTTGAATTTGGCCTATTTGCATGTGATGGAACCGCTGCCGGGACATATGTTGGCGGTGGATGATGTGGAACGGGCCGCGCCCCATATTCGCCGCTTGTATGAGGGCAAAATCATCCTCAATGGTGGCTACGATGCGGAACTAGGCGCGGCGGCGATCGCCAATGGTGAAGGGGATGCGATCGCCTACGGTATTCCTTTTATCGCCAACCCGGATCTGGTGGATCGGTATCGCCAGGGAGCCGAGTTAAACCCGGTGGACTTTGACACCCTCTACAGTGCCGGGCCCGAAGGATATATCGACTACCCAAGTCTGGCGGACTAATTCGCAGCAATAGTCACAAAGTCTAGGACATCTAATTGAATAGACCTCTTGCGCGAATCCGCTAGAAGCCCTCATCCCCCAACCCCTTCTCCCAAGCTAATCCTGTAGGGGTTTGGAGACAGCCTGAGCGCCCTGCTTAACAAAGAAA
>CAZCWE010000435.1:0-3642 GCA_964502285.1 uncultured Spirulina sp.
AATATCGCGGGGAATTTGAAGAACGTCTCAAAGCAGTCCTCAAAGAAGTCACCGAATCTAACGGTCAAATTGTCCTGTTTATTGATGAAATTCATACGGTGGTAGGAGCAGGGGCAACCCAAGGCGCAATGGATGCCGGAAACCTATTAAAACCGATGTTAGCGCGGGGTGAATTGCGCTGTATTGGGGCGACGACTCTGGATGAATACCGTCAATATATTGAGAAAGATGCGGCCCTTGAACGGCGGTTTCAAGAGGTGATGGTCAATGAGCCGAGCGAAGTGGATACGATTTCGATTTTGCGGGGCTTAAAGGAGCGATATGAGGTGCATCATGGGGTGAAGATTGCCGATAATGCGCTGGTGGCGGCGGTGACTTTGTCGAATCGGTATATTAGCGATCGCTTCCTCCCGGACAAGGCGATCGATCTCGTTGATGAATCGGCGGCGAAGTTGAAAATGGAAATCACATCTAAGCCGGAAGAACTCGACGAAGTGGATCGCAAGGTGTTGCAGTTGGAAATGGAAAAACTATCCTTGCAAAAGGAAGTAGATCAACTGTCTCAGGAGCGTCTGAGTAATTTAGAAAAAGAGTTGGCGAATTTCAAAGAAGAACAATCCCGCCTTAATGCTCAATGGAACTCCGAAAAAGCCGTGATCGATCAACTGCAAACGATCAAAGAAACAATTGATCATGTGAGTGTTGAAATTCAACAGGCTCAGCGCAATTACGACTATGAAAAAGCAGCGGAATTACAATATGGCAAACTGACAGATTTGCAACGCCAAGCTAAGGATGTCGAACATCAACTCACGGAACTCCAAACCACGGGTAAATCACTGCTGCGGGAAGAGGTTTTAGAGTCGGATATTGCCGAAATTATTTCTAAATGGACGGGCATTCCGGTGAGTAAGTTGGTGGAATCGGAAAAACAAAAGTTGCTAAATTTAGAAGTTGAACTCCATGAACGGGTGATTGGCCAAGATGAGGCGGTGATTGCGGTGGCGGATGCAATTCAGCGATCGCGGGCCGGTTTGGCAGATCCCCACCGACCCATTGCCAGCTTCATTTTCCTCGGCCCCACCGGGGTCGGCAAAACCGAATTAGCGAAAGCCTTGGCCCAGAATTTATTTGATACGACCGATGCAATGGTGCGTATTGATATGTCGGAATATATGGAGAAACATAGTGTTTCGCGGTTGATGGGTGCGCCTCCGGGGTATGTGGGCTATGAGCAAGGGGGACAACTCACCGAAGCAATTCGCCGCCGTCCCTATTCGGTGATTTTGTTTGATGAAATTGAAAAGGCCCATGCCGATGTGTTTAATGTGATGTTGCAGATTCTCGATGATGGGCGGTTGACGGATTCCCAGGGGCGCACGGTGGATTTTCGCAACACGATTATCATCATGACGAGTAATATTGGGTCGCAATTTATCCTTGATTTTGCCTTTGATGAATCGGATGCTCAGTATGAGTCGATGCGGGGTCGGGTGATGGATGCGATGCGGTCAAGTTTCCGGCCGGAGTTCTTGAATCGAATTGATGATATTATTATTTTCCGAAACCTAATGAAGTCCCAATTACGGCAGATTGTGACGTTACAAATTGAGCGTCTGAATCAGCGTTTGGGTGAGCAAAAATTGTCTCTGGAACTATCAGAATCGGCGCTGGATTATCTTGCCGATAAAGGCTATGACCCGGTGTATGGGGCGCGACCGTTAAAGCGGGCGGTGCAGCGGTATTTAGAAACAGCGATCGCCAAAGAAATCCTCCGGGGTCAATACAATCTCGGCGACACGATTCATGTGGATGTGGAGGGTGATCGCCTCATCTTTAAACAGTCCGCAGCGGTTTAAGGCATTTCTTCAGCGATCGCACCTCAGGCTCTAACCTTGCTTTGCTGCGGAGTCCCTTTCTACAATGAATAGCCAGAGTTCAGCCCCTGCTGAGCAACATCAAGGAAATGGCTGTTTATTTAAGGATGATTGGCTCATGTTGCGGTTTCGCGTCGGATTTGGCTTGCTGTGGGTGGCGTTTTTGGGGTATGCGACGGTGCTCGCTCCCCCAGATCAGCCGGAGACCCTGGATTTAATTGTGAACATGAGCACGGGGGAATGGGACGGGATTAACCCCGCGATCCTCGCGCTGTTTAATTTGATGGGGATTTGGCCCTTCCTTTACTTGATGTTTCTGTACAGCGATGGGCGGGGGCAACGGCTCCCGGCGGCACTGTTCGGGGTGGTGAGTTTTGCGACGGGTGCATTTGCGATTTTGCCCTATTTAGCCCTGCGTCGGCCGAATCCGGGCTTTGCGGGGCCGGTGGGCTGGTGGTTGCGGATTCATGATTCGCGCTGGTTAGGGGTGGTTCTGCTGGTTGCGTCAGTGGTGCTTGTGGGCTGGGGCGTGACGGCGGGGGATTGGGGGGATTTTGTCAGCCAATGGCAGACCTCGCGGTTTATCCATGTGATGAGTTTGGATTTTCTGATGCTGTCGGGCTTAATCATTGCGCTGCTGGGGGATGATATGGCCCGGCGGGGCTTGGAGAATCGGGCGATATTTTGGGCGGTGGCGTTGGTGCCGCTGTTTGGCCCGTTGCTTTATGTCTGTTTGCGGCCGGCGTTGCAGGATCAATCTGTGGTCGCCTCGGATGCGGCGACGGAAGCGGCGATCGCATCATAAGCACGGCCAACCGATCCGTCATGATTTAGCATGGCGATGATCCTCACAGGCCAGCACACTATACTGAAGTGGAAAATCGCGGGCTGATGACCGAGGAAAACGCCGATTGCATCCTGGTCAAACGGTCTATCGTGATACCGCGTTTTTCCCGTTGGCCCTTGCTGTGTTCCCAATGTCATGACCCTGAATTCCAAAACAACCCGTGTCGCTTGGCTGCTCAATTCTGCCTTTTTCTATTGGCATCCGTCCCTTTATGAATTAAGCCGTCAGTTTCCCCAACTGAAAATTTTTACGGCGTGGTGGCGGGGATTTGCCTATGGTTATGAGGATAAATTAAGCGTCGAAGTGGTGGGCGATCGCAAAATCGTCGCCCTGCAAAAATCCACCGAAAGCTACGGCTCCAACTACACCGCCCTCTCGCCCAGCATCGTTAAATACCTGCTCGCTTATAAACCCCACGTCATTTTCTCGAACTCCTTCGGGATTTGGACAATTCTCGCCCTGCTCTTTAAACCCGTTGGCGGTTGGCGTTTAGTCATCGCCTACGAAGGCAGTTCCCCCGGCGTGGACTATCTCCACTCCCCCGTTCGGCTCACCGTTCGGCGGCAAATGGTGCGCCTCGCCGATGCCTGCATCACCAACAGCAAAGCCGGGCGACGCTATCTCCTCGACACCCTCAACGCCAACCCCGCCAAAGTCTTTAACCAACCCTACGAAGTTCCCAACGCCCAAGCCCTCGCCGCCAGCACCACCGAGCACCCCCTCGATTGGTCAACCCTCACCCGTCCCGTTTTTCTCTTTGTCGGCAGCATTGACCCCCGCAAAGGTTTAAACTTCCTCCTCGATGCCTGTAGCCAATTGCAAGCCAAGCAGATCACTGGGTTTCGGCTGTTGGTGGTGGGGGATGGCCCCCAACGGGTGGAACTGATGGCCCGCTGTGAGGCTGAGGGATTAACCGAG
>CAZCWE010000436.1:0-3623 GCA_964502285.1 uncultured Spirulina sp.
GGATTGAAGGATGGTGTAGGCTCTTGAGATGGATTTGTGTATAAGCAGTAGCTCAAAAAGGGAATCGATCAACCTGATGGCACAACGGGGGAGGCACAGGGGCTATTCGAGATCATCAGGCTTTTCTACATCGCTATTGGGGCTGGGTTCTGCTGTGACGGGTGCTGAGGGGGGGATGCGCTTGCCCTTGATCCCGGTGGCGAGAAAAATATCCGAGAGTGTCGGGCAAAACACTGGCAGGCCGAAGGTGGCAGGATTCACTGGGTTTTGATAGGTGAAGTGGCGATATTCTAGGCAAAACCGATCCCAGGCTGCCATTTGAATCCGAAACAGATTAATCAGCACATTAGCCAAGCCCAGGGACACATTGACTTGAAAAAAAATCGTTTTGCCGAAATAGGTGCAGAGTTCGCGGATGGCGTTGTTGACGGTGAGGGCGGGGTTACCGAGGATGACTTGTTTGAGGGGAATGTCGTTTAGTTCGTTCTGCACGTCCTTGGCGAGGGGATGATCGACGAGGTGGCGGACGACGGCGGCAATGTCGCGGCCGTGGAGGTAGTGAAAACTGGCATCGGCTTTGAAGAAGCGGGCGAGGCCGATCCATTTCGACACCTCAGCGAGACCGCCGGAAATGTGGGAATAGGGTTTGGTGCTGCTGCCGCCGAAGACGAGGGTGGGAAAGAGGACGGTGATTTTGTCGGCGAGGCGCGATCGCGTCAATTGAGCATAGCAATTGTATTTTGACCGGATGTACTCAGTGCCGATCTGCTTCGCCTGTTCGAGGAGCTTGTTTTCACGGTTGAGAATGCTAGCTGTGGAAAAATACAGAATTTGCTGGCAACGGTCTGGGTCGAGGAGCTTGATCAGTTGATGGGTTTTCGCCACGTTGACATCAAACACCTCCCGCGCTCCGCCCCAGGCATTGGCGGTGAGGATGGCAATATCAATGGTTTTGAGGAGTTTGGCTTGGTCTTCGATATTGTTCATATCCCCGTGGATGATGTGAACACCGGGACGAGCCTCCAGATCAAATTGCACTTTGTCGGGGTTCCGAATCAGAAAAAAGAGTTCGTGATCGCTGGTGTCGATCAGGCTTTCGGCAATGTAGTGACCGATGCAACCACTGCCGCCGGTGATAAAAATGCGCTTGGTTTGAGCCGAACGCGGCGGGGATTGACTGCTCAACGGCGCAGGAGTGGGCGGGGTTACGGGTTGGGCGGGGACGGGTTCAGCCTTGACCGGTTCGGACGGCACCGATTGGGGATTCGTCGGTTCAGGGGTCACAGAATCGGGTTTGACAGGCTCAGGAATCACAGTGTTGAACTCTTAGGGGGAACTAAATTCGATAGGAGAGGTGCAGCCCGATGGGGGCGCAACCTCTCCTATTGACGAGAAGGGGGTTTGAATTAGGCGTGAACGGCGAGGAGTTGATCCACTTGCTTGGCGATCGCAAAGAAGTGTTCCACATTTTCTTCCGGTGTACCGGGGAGAATGCCGTGGCCGAGGTTGAGAATGTGACCTTGGCCGCCGCCCTGGCGCACGGTGTCGAGGATGCGATCGCGAATAAAGTCCTTGGAGCCAAACAGCACACCCGGATCAATATTGCCCTGCACCTTCATATTCGGGCCCAACCGCTGCCGCGCCTCGGCCAAATCCACCGTCCAATCGACGCTGATAATATCAACCCCGGTTTGACCCATGCGCTCCAACACCCCAGCACTGCCGCTGATGTAGAGGATAAAGGGCGTATCGGGATATTTCGCCTTCACCTGATCCACGACGCGCTGCTGATAGGGTTGGGCAAAGGCTTCGTAATCTTGGGGGCTCAATTGCCCCGCCCAAGAATCAAACATCTGCACCACCTGCGCCCCGCATTCAATCTGATAGCAGACATAGGTGGCGATCGCATCAGCAATCTTCGCCAGCAGCGCATGGAGCACCGTCGGTTCCGAAAACGCCATTTTCTTAATCACCGCGTAATTCTTAGAACTCTTGCCCTCCACGGCATAGGCCGCCAGCGTCCAAGGCGCACCCACAAAGCCAAGCACCGTGGACTCATTGCCCACCTCTTGGCGCAGGGTTTGCAAAATCGTGCGGATGAAGGGTAGCGAGGTATCCGGTTCGAGGGGGGTGAGTTTGTCCACCTGCTCCATTGTGCGGATCGGCGGGTCAATCATCGGCCCCTTGCTTTCCACAATGTCAAAGGGAATTCCGATCCCCGGCAGCGGCGTGAGAATATCCGAAAACATGATCACCCCATCAGGACGAAAGGCCCGCCAGGGTTGCAGGGAAATCTCAATGGCGAGGTCGGCATTTTCCGAGCGTTCGCGGAAACTAGGGTGTTTCTCGCGCAAATCCCGATAGACTTTCATGTAGCGTCCGGCTTGGCGCATCATCCAAACGGGCGGACGTTCGAGCACTTCGCCCCGCGCAACCCGCAGTAAATGTGGTAATTCCGACCCCGTCATATCAGCTCCGTTTGTAATGTTTTAATACTAAATTTTCAGTGCATTTGCCAGCTTATCATTTTGCTTGTAAGGGCAAGATATCCCGTAACAGATTGTTAAGGAGTTTAATTTGGCAACCGTACAGTGTGGAACCACCCAATTCAGCGAGATTGAGGCGATCATCTTCGATAAAGATGGCACTTTGGAGCATTCGGCCAACTATTTACGGGAATTGGCCCAGAAGCGATCGCGCCTGATTGATGCCCAAATCCCCGGCGTGGGGGAACCGTTACTCATGGCCTTCGGCATTCAAGGCGACACCCTCGATCCCCAAGGCTTAATGACCGTGGGCAGTCGCAAAGAAAACGAGATCGCTGCCGCGGCCTACATTGCCGAAACCGGCCGCAGTTGGGCCGAAGCCCGCACGATCGCCCACCAAGCCTTTGAGGATTCCCATCAATACGTGCCCCGCAATGCCCAAACGAGTCCCTGTTTTCCAGGGGTGCGATCGACCCTAGAACAGCTCGCCGCAGCGGGGATGACCTTGGGGGTGCTCTCGGCGGGGGTGACAGCAGAAGTGCAGGAGTTTGTCCGCTATGCCGAATTACAGCCGTTTTTCGCCCTGGAGTTGGGCCATGAGGACGACGGTTTGGCGAAACCCGATCCGGCATTGTACCTCAAGGCCTGCCGCTTACTCAAAGTCGCCCCAGAGCGGACGGTGATGGTGGGCGATTCGGCCTTTGATTGGCAGATGGCGCGGGCGGCGGGGGCTGGCGGCGTGGTGGGGATTTGTTGGGGCAATGGGGCGGCCGTGCCGGGGGATGCGGTGGATAGTGCAATCTCATCCCTCGCCGAAATCACGATCCTCGCGGCCTAAACTCCAGAATCCCTACCACAATTCCCGATCCAACACAACCCCAAAATGGGACGAGTTGCGATCGCTGACCGCTATATAGATTTATTTATTAGTGATCACAGGCGATCGCAACTTCCTCAACGGCTAGTATTTAAACTGCCGAGGGTGTACGGGTTGAATGTCCTCATTGAGTCTCGCCTCGCCCGCGTAAAATAGTGGCGTTGCCCTGGTTCGATCCTGCATGAGCACCCTATTAGCCCACCGCTATGAACTCCTAAAACCCTTGAGCCAAGGCGGGTTTGGGCAGACCTATTTAGCCC
>CAZCWE010000437.1:0-3023 GCA_964502285.1 uncultured Spirulina sp.
GGATTCAGGGGGATCGATCGCAACGTAGGCCAACATTTGAACGTTATGTATAAGCGGTAGCCCAGCGGGCGAGGGGTTTGGGGTGAGGGATCGTTAATAGTCTTCGTATTCGGGTTCTCGGCGTTTTTCCGGGATGTTCACCGGGGGCGGGTTGTAGGGTTCCGGGTCGTCTTCCCACACATCTTCGTCGATGCTGTTGTAGCTGGGTTCCGGGTCGATCGAAGCCCGTTGGGGCGGGCGGCGGGGTTCGTCCCAATTGGATTCTTCGGCATAGTCGTCTTCGTAGCGGATCGCTTTGGCTTGGCGTTTGGGGAGCGATCGCGGCTGCGACTCTTCGTACTCATCCTCATCCCACACCGGCTCGTAGGGCCGTTCCAAGGGTTTCGCCACCGGCCGCGCATCCACCGGAATCCCCGTGCCCAGTTGATTTTCCGGGCGAGCCGTCGGGGTGTAGTAGGGGTCTTCCTCGTCCCGTTCCCAGGGAGCGCGGCCAATGCCCACCCGTTCGAGCAAGCCCACACTTAATTGCCGGAGCCGTTCTTCAGACCCTTCAAAGACGATGATCCGATTCGGCCCGGTGCTGACAATTTCCTCGACGGGCAATTCATAGGTACTCACCACCTGCTCCGGAATCAACGGTAAGCCAATGGAGGCGATAATCAACGACACCACCTGCCCATCGACAATATTGAACTGAAAATCCCGGACGCGCCCCAGGAGTTCGCCCACTTCCGTAATCACCTCACAATTGACCAAATTGCTGTAGGCTTCTACGTCGATATCTTCAATCACATCCTCATCGGGAACCAGGAGGACATCCCCTGCCTTTTCGATACTGTTGAGGTACATGTATTTTGGCATCCCGGTCATGGCCAAGACATTATCCCGGAGTCCCAAGGCCACCACTTCACGGCGATCGATGTCTACCAAAAGATTTTTCACAACGCCAAGCTGACGGGCTGAATCGTTGGTGATTACCTTGGTATTGATGATTTCTGAGCGAATCCGAATAGTATCTGTGGTCATTGTGTTTTATAGTTCGAGCCTTGGAAGTTGCGAAAGCGGGCAGTGGGGTCTGAATCTTCAACGGCTGCGCGAGGCAAACCCGATCCGCCATCCCCACAATGGTGATTCACAAAATAGTACCCAATTCACAAAATAGTACCAGTATCTTTACAACTTAATCCCTAAAACCTGAGTGTATGCGCCTCTAGCTTGGGTCACACCAATGGTGCGTTGGGAGGATTCGATCATGGGGCGGCGCAAACTGACAACGATGAATTGGGCCTGTTCGGCCTGCTTTTTGATCATTTTAGCCAATCGCTCCACATTTGCCCCGTCGAGGAACATATCCACCTCGTCAAAGGCATAGAAGGGCGACGGGCGATAGCGTTGCAACGCAAAGATAAAACTCAACGCCGTCAGGGATTTTTCCCCCCCGGACATGGAACTGAGACGCTGAACGGGCTTGCCTTTGGGGTGGGCCACGAGGGTGAGACCGCCCGCGAAGGGGTCGCTTTCGTTGTCGAGTTTGAGATGGCCGTCACCTTCGGAGAGGGTGGCGAAGATGGCTTGGAAGTTGGTGTTGACGGCATCGAAGGATTCGCGGAAGGCGCGGAGGCGGAGGGTGGTGAAGGTTTCGATCCGCAGCAGGAGTTCGGTGCGCTCGGCGGCGAGGGTGGCGAGTTTTTCGGACAATTCGGTAAGGCGGGTTTGGGTGCGTTCATGTTCATCGAGGGCGAGCATGTTGACGGGTTCCATGGCTTCGAGGCGGCGTTGGGCGGCTTGGATTTGCCCCTGGAGGTGGGTGAGTTGTTCGGCGTAGGTGGAGAAGCTGAGGGGGCGATCGCGCTTCGGGTTGGCATCCTCTAGCTCAACGCTGATCAGGTCGGGGACGACGGGCAGGGGGTTGGGGAGGCGGTCTTCGTGGTCGGTGACTTGGTGGTAGAGTTGCGCGATCGCATTTTTGCGCTCCTGTTGCGCACTGTGGAGTTTGTCCCGTTCCCAGGTTGTGCTCTGCTGCTGTTGGTGGAGGCGATTGAGGTGGGCAGCGGCGCGATCGCGCTCGTCTTTCGCTGTGCCGAGATGGGCGGTGAGTTGGGCGAGGGTGGCTTCGGTGGTGGCAAGGGTTTGGGCGAGGTCGTGGTGGCGGTCTTGGAGGGTGGTCAGGGTTTGGCGGCAGTTGTGTTGCTGCTGTTGCTCGGTCGCAAGCTGGGTTTCAGCGGTTTCAATCCGTTCCTGGAGGCGGAGAATCTGGGTTTCAAGCTGGGTGCGCTCGGCTTCGGCATTCCGTAACACCGTCTGCTGATCCGTGAGGTGCTGTTCTTGGTGTTGAATCGCCTGCTGAATCGCTTGCCATTCGCTGGAGGCTTGGCCGGTTTCGAGGGCGGCGAGTTGGACTTCGAGGGCAGCGAGTTCGGCTTCGGCAGGCGGAATCGTTTGGGCGAGTTGATCGAGGCGGCGATGGTTTGGGTGATTTGGGTGCGGAGGTGGTCGAGACTGGCTTGGAGGCGATCGCGCTCTTTTTGATCCTGTTGGGCGCGGAGGCTTTCCGTGGCGAAGGTTTGGCGGCAATCGCTGAGGGTTTGGCTCAATTGGGCGAGGCGATCGCGCTTCTGGGCTAAGGTCTGCTCACAGGTGGCCAGCACGGTGTCAATTTCCGCCAGGCGATCGCGCAACTGAGACAATTCCGCCGACTCCCCCGCCGCCGCCGTGCCAAAATGCAGCGTCGAACGCCCGGAACGACTCCCCCCGGACAGAGCGCCGCTGGTTTCGAGCAATTCCCCCTCTAGGGTGACGATCCGACTTTTGCCGAGGAGCGATCGCGCCGTCGCCAAATCTTCAAACACCGCCGTACTACCAAACACATAGGCAAAAATCGGCCGATAGCGCGGCTCACAATCGACCAATTTCACCGCATAATCCACAAACCCCCGCGCCTGCCGGAGTTGCCCCAAAGACTGCATCCCCGGTGCGCGAATCTTGTTCAACGGCAAAAACGTCGCCCGCCCCGCCCGCTCCCG
>CAZCWE010000437.1:3229-3597 GCA_964502285.1 uncultured Spirulina sp.
GGTCAGTTTTAATTCCGCGTCTGTTTGGGCATAACTCGCCGCCAAGTCTTGAATCCGCGTTTCCAGTTGCCCCAAATCCGCCGGGGTTGCCGGGGTTTGGTCTGCCAATTCGGTCGTTACTTGCTGCACCTGGGCAGTCTGTTCTTGGTGGGTTTGTTGCAGCCGGGCGAGGCGTTCTTGGAGTTGTGCCTGTTCCGTCCGTTGGGGGTTGAGGGTCTGTTGCAGCGTGCTGATCTGTTTTGTTAAGGCTGTTTGCTCCTGTACCCAAGCTTCGGAGGCAGCGGCAACGCTTTGGGATTGGTCGCGCAACTGATTGAGGTAATTTTGGGCTTGGATCACCGTTTGGCGGTGTTGGACGAGGGTGACGG
>CAZCWE010000438.1:0-3589 GCA_964502285.1 uncultured Spirulina sp.
GGCAAAAGTGATGGTCTTTGCTTTGATCATTGGGTTTTTGCAAATTAAGCCGGCGGGGATTTTTCCCCAAAAGGGACGCACCGCCGAGTTATAGCCCGGCCCGCAGCCTCCCCCCTTACCCCCTGCCTAGGCTCTTGACCTGACCTCATTTGAACAACCGCCCGCACAGGAAATTATGACCGTGAATGGTGTGACTCGAAGGAATCCGAAAAAAGCGATCGCCCAGCGGCGCTTCCTCATTGAGGGCGTTGTCCTCATTGCGCTGGCGGTCGTGATGATGGGGGTGTTGCCGTCCCTCTTACCTGCGTTTCAGCTCAAACTGTTGGGGCGATTTTTATCCCTAGCGATCGTCGCTTTGGGGATTGACCTGATTTGGGGCTACACCGGCCTCCTCAGTTTGGGCCACGGCATTTTCTTTGCCCTGGGGGGCTACGGCTTGGCCATGCACCTCAACCTCCAACTACCAGAGGGGCAAATTCCCGATTTTTTCAGCCTCTACGGCGTGCAGGAACTGCCGTTCTTTTGGTATCCCTACTCATCCTTGCCGCTAACGCTGTTGTTAATCATCATCGTGCCCGCGATCGTTGCGGCGATTCTGGGTTATATGGTGTTTCGCAACCGGATCAAAGGGGTGTACTTTTCCATCCTCACCCAAGCGGCGCTCCTCGTTTTCTACAACTTTTTCACGGGTCAACAAAAACTGATCAACGGCACCAACGGCCTGAAAACCGACACCACCGAACTCTTCGGCCAGGTGGTCAGTTCGCCCCGGATGCAATGGACGTTTTATCAATACACGGTGTTGGCTGCGATCGCCATCTATCTCCTCTGTCGCTGGCTCACCAGTGGGCGATTTGGGCGGCTCCTCATTGCCATCCGCGACGATGAAAACCGGGTACGCTTCTCCGGGTATGACCCCACCTGGTTTAAAGTCCTCGTTTTCGCCGTCTCTGGTGGCATTGCCGGCATTGCCGGAGCCCTCTTCACGGTGCAATCGGGCATCATCACCCCCAGCGCCATGGAAGTCGCCTTCTCCATTGAAATGGTGATTTGGGTCGCCGTTGGTGGCCGCGCCACCCTCATCGGGGCAGTGATAGGGACTATCCTCGTCCAATACGCCCGCACCACCCTGAGTTCCCAATTTCCGGAAGTATGGCTCTTTTTCCAAGGGTTCCTCTTCTTGCTCGTGGTCACCGTATTGCCCAACGGCATCATGGGGCTGTTTAAGGACAATCTATGGCCGCAACTTCGGGGTCGCCTGGGCCTCGCTTCCCCCGTCACCACCTATCCCAGCTTGGCCAACGACCCGGACACCCAGCAAGAACGGGAGCAATTCAGTCACGAGCCAGAGACACCCAGCCCGTCAGCACCCGTTGATGCAGAACCCCTGAGCCACGAATCAGACCCCTCGTGATCCCCAACGGGGCATCCTGCTGCCCCGCTGCGACCTTGATTTGACCCCGCCTTACCGACGTTTCTCCCCGTCCCTGCCATGCCCCAACCCATTCTGGAAATTGACCATCTCACCGTCAGCTTTGACGGCTTCAAAGCCCTCAATAATCTCACCTTTGCGATGCAACCCGGTGAATTGCGGGTGATCATTGGCCCCAACGGAGCCGGAAAAACCACCTTCCTCGATATCATTACCGGCAAAGTCCAACCCACCTCCGGCTCCGTGCGCTTTAAAGGGCGCGACCTGCGGAAGTTGCCGGAACACACGATTTCCCGCCTCGGTATTGGTCGCAAGTTCCAAACCCCCCGCATCTATCTCAACTTGACGGTGCGGGAAAATTTAGACCTGGCCTGTAACCGCAATAAAAACGTGCTGGCGACCTTGTTTAAAAAACCAGAAAAGCGCGATCGCGCCACCGTCGTCCAACTCCTCGAAACCGTCAGCCTCGCCAGCAAAGCCGACCTCCCCGCCAATCTCCTCTCCCACGGCGAAAAACAACGCCTCGAAATCGGCATGCTCGTCGCCCAATCCCCGGAACTCCTCCTCGTGGATGAACCCGTCGCCGGTCTCACCGATGAAGAAACCGAGCGCGTCGGGGATTTATTAATTTCCCTCGCCCAAAGTCATTCGATCATCGTTATCGAGCACGACATGGAATTCGTCCGCCAAATTGCCCGCCAAGTCACCGTCTTACATCAAGGCTCGGTACTCTGCGAAGGCTCCATGGATGAAATCCAAGACGATCCCCGCGTCATTGAGGTGTATCTCGGCCAAGCTCCCACAATTAGCCCCGACCAACTGCGCGTGTTGCGCATTGCTGCCACCATGGCCTGGGCTGATGGCTACTTTGCCCCGGAACAAGTACAAGTCATCTTGACCCGTTTAAGCCGCAAATTTTCCCCTGATCCTGCTGGACAGGATGACCTCCGCGACGAATTACAAAACTATCTCAGTCAAGAGGTTTCCCTAGAAACCATCGTGCCGCAATTGGAAAGCGAAGCGGAGAAAGAACAGGTTTTACACCTCTGCTATGAAATCATTCGTTCTAATACGATTAACGAGCATGAAAGTGTGGTGTATCAAAAACTCCTAGAACTGCTCAACTTGCCTGATGATTTTGTGAGCCAAACCGAGGCTAGTATTGAAGAAAAAATGGCGAATGGAACCCTTGATGATTATCTTAAGGTCACATAGTTCTCATCTTTTTGGGTTAAATATCCCCCGTTCAAACCCGGCAATCCCATCGATGCGACGTAATTCATCTGCACTGCTATCACCCTAGGTTCTATCCTTATGACTCAGACCACATTAGAGAAAAAAAACGAACCGAATCGCCCCGGTCGCCCGATTTTAAATGTCTCGGATTTGAATGTGTTTTATGGTGAAAGTCATATTTTGCGGAATGTAGATCTGAGTATCCGCACTGGAGAAATGGTCTGTTTGATTGGGCGTAATGGAGTGGGAAAAACGACGTTATTAAAAACCATTATGGGGTTGCTCAAACCCCGAAGTGGTGATTTAACATTGTTTGAGCAAAGTATTCTCAAAAAGTCACCGGATCAGCGGGCGCGGATGGGGATTGGCTATGTGCCCCAAGGTCGAGAAGTGATCCCACGGGTGACGGTGCGGGAAAATCTCTTATTAGGGTTAGAAGCGCGGCCCAAAGGGGTGGCGAAGCGTCACGAGATTCCCGATGAAATTTTTGAGTTGTTTCCGGTGTTGCGGACGATGTTGCATCGGATGGGGGGCGATTTGAGCGGGGGGCAGCAGCAGCAGTTAGCGATCGCTCGCGCCCTGATGGGTAAACCCCAACTCCTCGTCTTAGACGAACCCACCGAAGGCATCCAACCCTCGATCATTCTCGAAATTGAAGCCGCCGTCAAAGGCATTATCGCCAATACGGGGATCTCGGTGCTCCTTGTTGAACAACACCTCCACTTTGTCCGCCAAGCCGATCGCTACTACGCGATGCAAAAAGGCGGCATCGTCGCATCGGGCGACACCCAAGACCTCAGCCAAGAAGTAATTCAAAAATTCCTGGCAGTGTAGCGATCGCACCCCCCCAATCCGAGCACTGAGCGAAGTCGAAGTGCGATCGCACCCCCCCAATCCGAGCACTGAGCGCAGTCGAAGTGC
>CAZCWE010000439.1:0-3582 GCA_964502285.1 uncultured Spirulina sp.
CCACTCCGGACGCGGCGACCGTGCCCACCACCGTCGAGGAGAGTCAAGCCATCTTGGCGCGGGCCCGCACCTATATCCAGTCCAACCAAGCCTCTGGATTTAGTCGCGCGATCGCCGAAGCCAACCGCATTCCTCCCGATGCGCCCCTTTATAACGAAGCCCAAGCCGATATCAGCCGCTGGAGCCAGGTGATTTTAGACATTGCCAAAGGTCGGGCGAATCAAGGCCAGTTTGATGCTGCGATCGCCGCCGCTCAACTGATTCCCGCCAGCCAAACCCAGAGCCACGCCGCCGCCCAGCAAAATATCGCCCAATGGACGCAAAACGCCGCCCTCCAAAAACAAAACTCCGATAAAATTCGCGCCGCCCGCCGCGTCATCCGCTATACCCAAGCCTCTTCTTATATCCAAGGCATCAATCAGTTAAAAACCATCCCCGCCGGTCAACCGGGCTACCAACAAGCCCAGGACTTGATCAAACGCTGGGGTGAGCAAATTTATCTGATCGCCAATTCGCGAGCGGCCCGAGGTGAGTTTGAGCAGGCGATTGCCACGGCGCAACTAGTGCCAGCCGATGCCCCCAACTATCAAGCGGCCCAAAGTGCGATCGCCCGCTGGCAAAAAGGGCAACGATAGGATCGCTAGGGCCGGAGAATCCGTACAATAGGGATGGTTGCTGTGCCAGTATCATGTCTTCGATTACTCTCTGCGGCTTAAGCATTCGCGTCACGCGCAAACCCATTAAACACCTCTACCTCAAGGTGCATCCCCTCGACGGTGGGATCTCTCTCTCGGCCCCAGATACGATGCAGTGGGATGAGTTAGAGCAGTTTGTGCGGTGTAAGTTGGCGTGGATTCAACGCCATCGCGATCGCATTCAGTCCCAACCCCTCCCCAGCCATCGACAATGGCAAAGCGGCGAAACCCACTACTTCCAGGGGCAAGCCTACGAACTCGCTCTCCATCCCACCGTGGGGAAAGCGCAGGTTCACCGCACCGCCCACACCCTCGAACTCCACAGCCCGCCCCACAGCACCACCCCCCAACGCCAACAGATTCTCCAGCAGTGGTATCGCCACCAACTGAAGCTGATGATCCCCCCCCTGTTGCACCACTGGCAAACCCAGATCGGAGTGACGGTGCAAGAATGGCGCATTAAGCAGATGAAAACCCGCTGGGGCAGTTGTAATGTGGTCGCCAAGCGGATTTGGCTGAATTTAGAATTGGTGAAATTTTCCCCGGCCTGTGTGGAATATGTCCTGGTGCATGAACTGATTCATCTATTGGAGCCGAGCCACAATGCTCGGTTTTATCGTTTGATGGATCAATTTTTACCGGCCTGGCGCGATCGCAAAGCCGAACTCGAAGCTCGCTGGTATTGTTAACACCCCGCGAGAGTGTCCGGGGGAGCTGCGCGGAGACATGGCCCAAAACAATGGCGATCGCCTTAGAGGGCGATCGCCTGACACGCAAGGGTCAAATTGTGAATCTTAAAACGGGGGGAGATCGCCTTAGCGATCGCAAGCCGCACCGACAGATTGGCGAGACTTGAGCGTTTGCAACTGCTGGATCAGCATTTCCACTTCGGCTTCGAGATGGAGATACTTTAATTGTTGATCGGGATTGTAGGCTTGGACGTTAGCCTTCACAGCATCACTATCAAGCTTGGGTAAAGAGGCAGTTTGCATCATGTTCTAAAGTTAGTTATATATACTTACTCACACCATCATGGAATTGTAGCCTGAAGTGACTCCTTCGTTGTAGCGAATGTGGCGTTTTTAAAACTGGTTCTGAGCAAGTCGGTGCGATCGCGCACCCACCCCGTCCCATCGGGATTTGAATCCCTAATCAAACACCCGGCGAAAAAAAATAGCCCAGGATGATAGACAACGCTGCTCTTGTGGTATCTTCAGCACAGGCTAGATCAGGTCAAGACCGTCAGCAAGATCCCCTCCAAAACTGCCCTGAAACGCCAACCCACCGGGTGCAAACTGTTGGTGTTAGATTAATCTAAGCAAATTACTCACTGATTGAACGCGAGGAGAAGCGATCCTTAAATGCTGCCATTGATGTATCCCGTTTTGCTCGCTCAAGCTCCCTCTGCCTTCGTATCTCCTGCACAGCCCGCACAACGATACATAGTTGAACAGCAGGATGTTCGGCCCCTACCGGGACAACTTGATAATATTCCTGTCTTCAATAGCAACAGCCCAGAGGTCATCGAAGGTGCAGGTATCTTGCTCTCCACCTTTCCCCGTTCCGGCACGACCCATCCCCAAGCCCACCTCAACCAAACCCTAGAAGGTCGCTTCGACTTCTTTTCGCACCATATTTCTCGACCCGCAGGCGACAAGCTCACCCTCTACCAAGGGGTGATGGTCTACAACGCCTCATCCCGTCCGGTCACGATCCAGGTTCATCAAGCGGTGAGTTATCTCAACTCCCACGATGCCCCCTTCATTGACCTGCCCCCCCAACTCGAAGACCCCTATGGCTCGATCTTTTCTGGGCCCGGATCTCGCCTTGTAGGGGATGTGATTCGCGGGGTCGATCAACCCTATTTTCCGGATCAATTGGTGCTGCGATCGCGGGAACTGCGGATGTTGGTGGTGATGCCGATTCCGGTGAGTAGTGCGCGATCGACCTTGATGCGGCTCGAAAGCAATGGGCCGGTGTACATGGCCAATTTGGCCCTCTACGAAATGCCCGAATATACGTCGGTGCTTGATCTCAACGATCCCACCAATGAAGAACCCGTCACCAAAGTCACCTATAACCCTCCCACGATGCGAGATTGGCAAAATCTCCTCACGCGGGGACGACTGGCGACACCGCGCGATCGCGCCCCTTCCAATGCCGCCGATCGCTACATCTATGGCCGCGTCGCCGGGATTTCCCTCGGCTCCGAATGGAACGCCACCCTCACCGATCAACCCAATGGCACTACCCTGACGATTCCCCAAGCGGGCGAATCATTCTCCTACCCCCTCAGCACCACCGACACCGGCACCCACGGCACCAACCAAATCCAAAGTGCGCCGATGCTCGTGCGCTACTCCGACACGGCCATGCGGGCCCACGGCAACTATGCAGTCCATTACAACCTCAAACTGCCCCTCCATAACGACACCAACCGGACGCAAACCGTGGCCCTTTCGGTTCAAACCCCGTTAAAGAAAAGTCACCTGTCCGATCGCCTCGTGTTCCTCAATCCTCCCGAAGATCGGATCTTTTTCCGAGGCTCAGTGCGTCTGCGCTATCGGGATGATCTCGGTCGCGATCAGGAACGTTATTTCCATCTCGTGCAGAAACAGGGGCAACGGGCAGACCCCTTGATTGAGGTGCGTTTACGACCGGGCGATCGCCGCGATGTGCAGGTGGATTTCCTCTATCCTCCCGATGCCACCCCTCCCCAAGTGCTGACGGTCAGCACCCTCGAACGGCGGAATCTAGCCATCGAATCCACCCCCAACCCGCCGCAATAGCCGCGCCCGTTGCTCGCTCATCGTTGGCCGCTCATGCTGTCCATGCGTCAGATTCACCTTTGGGTTCCGAATATTTTTGAGTTTCGGGGCGGGATTCA
>CAZCWE010000440.1:0-3551 GCA_964502285.1 uncultured Spirulina sp.
TGAATCGGACGATATCGCCTTTTTCACCTACGCCGAAACCCAAGCCGCCCAAGCCGTCCAACCCGCCGCCATTACCCCCCAGATCATCGACAGCGAGGCGAAACTCACCCACCTGATCACCACCCTCCGCGCCCACACCGCCCATCCCACCGCCTGGGACACCGAAACCACCGGCCTCGACACCAACACCGCCCACCTGGTGGGCATTGGCTGCTGTTGGGGTACAGCACCGGATCAAGTGGCCTACATTCCCGTCGGCCATACCCAAGGGGAGCAATTAAGCTGGGACACCCTGAAAACCCACCTCGCCCCCCTTCTCGCCGATGCCGACGCGCCCAAAGTCCTCCAAAACGCCAAATTTGACCGCCTGGTGTTCAAACATCACGGCATTGAATTAAATGGCGTAGTGTTTGATCCGATGCTGGCCAGTTATGTGCTGCGGCCCGATGGGGAACATAATTTAACTGCCCTTTCCCATCGCTATCTAGACGATATTGAAGCCCAACATTACAGCGATTTAAACATTCCCAAAGGTCAAACGATCGCGGATCAACCCATCGAAAAAATCGCGATTTATTGCGGCCTCGATGCCTACGCCACCTATCGCCTCGTGGAACCCCTCCGAGCCGAACTACAGCAACTTCCGGCATTGGCAACCCTGTTTGATCAGGTGGAATTACCCCTAGAACGGGTGTTGGCCGATATGGAATCCCTGGGGATTCGGATCGATCAAGCCTATTTAAAAACGCTCTCGGAACAGCTCGCCCAACAATTAGCCGCGATCGAAACCCAAGCCTATGACGATGCGGGGCAGGAATTTAATTTAGGCTCACCGAAGCAACTCAGTCAGCTCCTGTTTGAAACCTTGGGACTGAGTACGCGGAAAAGTCGGAAAACAAAAACGGGCTATTCCACCGATCATGCCACCTTGGAAAAATTGCAAGGCGATCATCCCGTGATTGATTGCATTTTGGAATATCGCACCCTGTCGAAGTTGAAATCCACCTATGTGGATGCGTTGCCGCTGCTGGTGAACCCGGAGAGCGATCGCATCCATACCGACTTTAACCAAGCCGTCACCACCACCGGGCGGCTCTCGTCCTCGAACCCCAACCTGCAAAACATCCCGATCCGCAGCGAATTTTCCCGCCAAATCCGTCAAGCCTTCCTCCCCCGTGCGGGCTGGCTACTGGTGGCGGCGGACTATTCCCAAATTGAGTTACGTATTCTCGCCCACCTCAGCCAAGAACCGATCCTCCTCGATGCCTACCAACAGGGCGATGATGTCCATGCCGTCACGGCGCGGCTCCTGTTCGAGAAAGACGAGGTGACACCCGATGAGCGGCGGTTGGGGAAAACGATTAATTTTGGGGTGATTTATGGCATGGGGGCGCAGCGGTTTGCGCGGGAAGCGGGGGTCAGTGCGGCGGAGGGGCGCGAGTTTATCGACCGTTATCGCGATCGCTACGCCCAAGTGTTCGCCTATTTAGAACGCCAAAAACGCCACGCGATCGCCCTCGGTTATGTGGAAACCCTGCTCAAACGGCGACGCTATTTTAATTTTGGCGATCGCGCCGTCACCGCCCTGCGGGGTAGTGATCCCGATGCAATTGATCTCGATTCCCTCAAACGCCTATCCCTTGGGGATTCTCAACTGCTCCGCGCCGCTGCCAATGCCCCAATCCAAGGCTCCAGCGCCGACATCATCAAAATCGCCATGGTCAATCTCCATCGCGCCCTCGAACCCTACCGCGCCAACCTCCTCCTCCAAGTCCATGACGAACTCGTCCTCGAAATCCCCCCCGATGAGTGGGACACCCTCCAACCCCTGATCCGCTCCGTAATGGCATCCGCCCTCACCCTCGATGTTCCCCTCAACGTGGACATCCACGCCGGCGCAAACTGGATGGAGGCGAAATAACCCCGCCCCATCGCCCTAGGGCTACGGCACGCTTTGAATTGGTGGGTTACGGCGGCTTGCTAGATTGCAGTGATGGCGAGAGCTTAAGCCGCCTAACCTGGATTATTCATGACAATTTTGGAAAATCGCTGAAACCCCCTTCTGGAAAGCAATCCAGCAATTTACTCAAAAAACAGTCTGTTTTGTAGGCTGTCCAGCCAGCAAGGATTACAGCAACTGGTGAATAATTCAGGCTAACCCACCCTACAGAAAGCCAGATAAAACATTATTTAGCTATGTCGAAGACCTAGCGGTTATGGGGCAGGCTGCGCACCGTGTAGCCGTGAAATTCGAGGAGTTCGTAGTTATCCGCGCCGAATTGGTCGGAAAATCGGGCTTCGGTGGCATCGACAAGGTCTTTAGGAATCGAGTGCCAAAGCTCTTCACTCTGCCAATGCACCACCACCACCACCTCATCGGGCTGCTCTCCTAGCCACACTTCTTTGCCGAGATAGCCGGGATAGTCTGCGATCGCCCTGTCCCAAATGTCTTGGTCGGTGCGGATAAATTGTTCGCGCAGTTCCGGTTTGACGCGAAAACGGAGCCATTCGTTAATCATTGTGGTTTGGAGATAGGGGTGGTTTGGTTTTTGTATTTTGACATTTTTGAGGGCTGGCGATCGCAGTCCTAGAGGGGCCAAGTGCGTACCGTGCCGTCCCAACTGCTGCTATAGAGGGTCGTGCCGTTGGGATGGAAGGCGAGACCGGAAATGATATCGCTGTGGCCGGTGAAGGTGGCGATCGCGTCTCCTGTGGCCAGGTTCCAGAGGTGAATGGTGCGATCCCAGCCGCCTGTGGCGATGTGCATATTGTCAGCACTAAAGGCGATCGCCGTGATCCGGGATTGATGGGCGATCAATGGGCGGGGCTGTGCTGATTCGGCGAGATTCCAGAGTTGAGCGATCGCATTGTAGCCCCCCGCCGCCAAGTATTGCCCCGTGGGACTGTAGACCAAACAGAGCACGCCGCCATTACTGCGCAACGACCGCCGCAGCTTGCCCGTGTGGTAGTCCCGAATCCGGATCTGGGGTTCGAGGCCCCCCGTGGCAAAGAGGGACGAAGTGGGAGAAGCGGCGATCGCTGCCACGTTCGCCCGATAGCCGCTAATCGTGCGACAGTGGCGAGGCGACAGTTGCCACAATTGCACCGTGCGATCGGTACATCCCACAATCAAGCCCTGGCCATCCTGACTAAAGGCCGCGCTTACCACCTGATCCTGCTGCCAGCGCAGGGACGGCGGTGCGGTCGCGGTGGAGCGTCCCCACAGTTTCGCCCCCTGGTCTTGGCTCACCGTCAGCCATTGGTCTGCCTGGGGATGCCACACCACCTGCTGCACCGGGCGCGATTCGGGCGTGAAGCGATCGCGCAATTCCCCTGTCACCCCGTCCCACAGCGACACTTCCCCCGGCCCTTGGGCGATCAGCACCTGTTGCCCCGTAGGATCGAGGGCGAGGGCAGTGATCGGGTGGGAGCCTTGGATTAAGGGGGGCGGCGTGTCGGGGGTGGGGGTTGATGGGGTGGGCGTGGGGCTCGGTTCCGATTGGGCATAGGCCGCTGCCACTTTTAACTCCGCCGCTTTGCGAAAATCCGCC
>CAZCWE010000441.1:0-2521 GCA_964502285.1 uncultured Spirulina sp.
GTGCCCTATTTCAATCGGGGGGCCAATGGCATTGATGGCACTTTATCCACGGCGTTGGGGATTGCCCAGGATCACCGCCCCACGGTATTGCTCACAGGAGATTTAGCCCTACTCCATGACACCAATGGGCTACTCTTGACTCCCCATTTCACGGGCAGCCTCACGATTGTTGTGGTGAATAACGACGGGGGCGGCATTTTTGAGCAGTTGGCGATCGCCGCCTACGATCCCCCGTTTACAGAATTTTTCGTCACGCCCCAACAGGTCAACCTCCCCCATCTCTGCGCCGCCTACGGCATTACCTACGCTCGGATCACTGATTGGGACGGCTTAACGCAGCTCCTCGCGGCTCCCTTTCCCCCCGGTATTCGCCTGCTGGAAATTCCCACCCAGCGGCGCACCGATGCCCAGGTGCGCCGCCAATGGCTTCAGGATTGGCCCGGCGTTACGACGTGATCATCAACGGACTGCTGACGAGTTGGCCGTGGTCATCCAGTCGCCAATTTTCCACAGCCACCGTTTGACCCTGCTGTACGGACAAAATCAGATAATCGTAGTCCGGCCAGGCGATGGTTTGGTCAAACTCCGAGGGGATGGCCGGATGGTCGGGGTGGGAATGGTAGATGCCGACGATGGCCAGGTGGCGATCGCTCGCCTCCCGTTGTACGCGCAGGAAGTCTTCGGGGGCGATCGCAAAATTCCGCCGCCGACTCTGCGATCGGGGTTCCGTCGCCACCGCCGCCAGTTGCGCCGTCACCGAGTCCCGTCCCCACACATTCACCAAGGGCATCACCTCCACCACCGCCGCGAGGGGCTGACCCCGCCCCACCAACAGCCCACAACATTCCTCTGGATAGGTCGCGGCTCCGTGGGCGCAAAGGGCATCATAGTGCTGCTGAGACAGAGATAACCCCATTGCCGATCAACCTCAGCGCACCGGAACGAGGCGAGTCACGGTCAAGGTAAACGCACCGCCCCCCGTATCGCCAAAGGAGCGCACCCGCACGATATAGGTTCCCGACTCTTTAATTCGGGTGAAGAGGAGCGAATCTGTCCCACCGCCGGGAGCATCGTCATTGTCGCCGAGGGGAGTCCCGTCCGGATTGAGCAGCAGCACAATCGGGTCAAATTCATTGGAGACGAGATCAATCGCCACATTATCCCCCGGTTGCAGATTCACTTCATAATCCCGAAAGAATCCGCCGTCGCCGGTGGGAATGTCTTGGTCGGTCAAGACATCGGAAAAGTCTTGCCCGGAGGTGAGGGTGGGCCGTTGACATTGCTGTTTTTGCTGAGATGCCAACTTTGCCGCAGGGCCACAGGATGCGCCCGCCAGTGCTGGGGGGGTGAGAGCGCCCAACCCCAATGCAGCGATACCCGTCAACAAGGCTAGGGGTAGGGGACGATTGAACGCAAATTTCATAGGTTTGATTTGAGTGCCGTATGCCTTAACCCGTTTATTATGTCCCACGAATTTGGAACTATGCCAGATTCAGTGATTAAGGTTTATATCAAGGGGGACAGCGTGAAGAGTTGAGGCGCGATCGCACCGCCCATCGTCAGGATTAAAATTCAGAGTCAACAGCAGAATCGGCGGGGGGTGGTGAACTACAGTGAAAGGGTGATGAGTTTCTGCCAGACGGTGACGAGATGACACCGCTAATCATCACAATTCATTCAATCATTGCTTCAGGGAAGGAGACCGCTCATGGGTATTGCATTTGGACGCGCCGAATGTGGAGAACTAGCCACCGCCGAACAGCGCGAATGGCTTGTCACCAACGGCACAGGCAGCTTCGCCGCTGGTACGATCGCAGGCTTGCTCACCCGTCGCTACCATGGTCTGCTGATCGCCGCCCTCAACCCGCCCCTCGGCCGCACCCTGCTCGTCAGTAAAGTAGACACCAGCGTCCAATATGCAGGCCACACCTTCCCCCTCTTTACCAACCGCTGGGCAGATCAAACCCTTGACCCCCACGGCTATCTCCACCTCGAACAATTTCACCTCGAAGGCACAACCCCCGTCTGGAGCTATGCCTGTGCTGATGTGCGCCTTGAGCAACGGATTTGGATGGAACCGGGCCGCAATACCACCTATGTCCGCTACACCGTGCGCCACGCTAGTGAACCGGTGGCGTTGACCCTGAAGCCTTTTGTCAATTACCGCGATTTTCACGGCGATACCCATAGCGATGATTGGCCCATGGAGATCACGCCCCAAGCTCAGGGCATCCAGATCACCGCCTTTCAAGGCGCGGTTCCCTATTCCCTCCAGATGACCAGTAGTGGCACAGTCTCGCCCCAGTGGTCGATCCGTCCCGCTTGGCATCAGGGGTTTGATCTTGCCCAAGAACGGTATCGGGGCTTGACCGATGCGGAGGATCATCTCAATCCGGCGCTGGTGAGTGTGACGCTCCAAAGCGGGGAATCTTGCACGTTGATTTTGACGACGGAGGTGGATGTAGACCTGGATATCACTGCGGCGTGGGAGCGGCGAACGGCCTACGAGCGGGAGGTATTA
>CAZCWE010000441.1:2610-3544 GCA_964502285.1 uncultured Spirulina sp.
GCTATCCCTGGTTTGGCGATTGGGGGCGCGACACGATGATCAGCCTGCCCGGCCTCACCCTCAGCACCGAACGCCCGGCGATCGCCCGCCAACTCCTGCGCACCTTCGCCCAATACCTCGACCATGGGATGCTGCCGAACCTCTTCCCCGACGGCACGAATATGCCCCAATACAACACCGTCGATGCCATCCTCTGGTACTTCGAGGCGATTCGCGCCTACTACGCCCACACCGAAGACCTAGAACTGATCGCCGAACTGTTCCCCGCCCTCGTCGAGGTGATCGATTGGCACATCCACGGCACGCGCTACAACATCAAAGTTGACCCCAAAGACGGCCTCCTCTACGCCGGACAACCGGGCGAACAACTCACCTGGATGGATGCCAAGGTGGATGATTGGGTGGTCACGCCGCGCATTGGTAAACCCATCGAAATCAATGCCCTGTGGTATAACGCCCTGGTGATCATGCAGTATTTTGGGCAACTGTTAGGAGAACCGGTGCAGGTCTATCAGGATATGGCTCAGCAGACGGTGATCGGGTTTAATCGGTTTTGGAACTATCAGACGGGCTATTGTTTTGATGTGCTAGACACGCCCACGGGTGATGATCCCACCCTGCGCCCCAATCAAATTTTTGCCGTGTCACTCCCCACCCATCTGACCGCCTTGGGGGGGTTACCGCTGCTGTTGCCCCGCGAACAAAAATTAATCGTCGATGTGGTGGCGCGATCGCTCCTCACTTCCCACGGCTTGCGCTCCCTCGCCCCCGATCATCCCGACTATGTGGGGGTCTACGGGGGCGATCGCCTCCAACGTGACGGCGCCTACCATCAAGGCACGGTCTGGGGTTGGCTTCTCGGCCACTACATCCAAGCCCATCTCGCCGTCTATGGCGATCGCTCCCAAGCCCAAGCCCTCCTCACCCCCATGCT
>CAZCWE010000442.1:0-3507 GCA_964502285.1 uncultured Spirulina sp.
TAGCGGGCTGGGAGTTAACGGAGTTGCCCACCGATGCGAGTGCGATCGCATCTCACTGGCAAGCCTCCTTAGCCCAGGAACCGATGGGCCAAGAGGCGATCGCCTCTCTCAAAACCGAAGCCCAATGGCACCGCGAGCTCTTGGACATGGTGATCAATCCCCAGTCTTAAACCAAGTCTCATCAATACCTATGCTTGAGGATGATGAAGGCGATCGCGCAGTTGAGCCATCACCACATCTCCTTCAACCGATTCTCCTCGCGATAGTGCATCGATGCCAACAGTAATCTTTTGGCGTGTTTCAGTGAGCCATTGTTCATGGTCGAGTTGCTTTTGAAGTAACGCCAAGGCTTGGCCGAGTAAATCTTCTGCGGTTTGATAATGACCGCTTTTGAGTTGAGTCTGGATAAAAGCTTCTTGTTCGGCGTTTAAGGTAATTTGCATCGGGATACCTCAGGGCTGGGTACGGTGTCATTATGGCATTTTCGCGATTTTGGTCGAGGTGGTCTATACAGCAACCTTTTCCCGATAAAGATCATGCAGTTGATCAATAAAATAAAAAATTACACCCTAAACTAGCTACTACAGGTAGCTCTGTTGTTTGACCTCCTTTCGTAACTTTGAGAGTTGCACTATTAGTAATCCACCCAACTTCAGCACCAGGATACTCATTTCGCCAATTTCCTTGTAGTGTTACGGTCATTGAACGATTAGGGTTTTGAAATATGAAATTACCAGGACGTCGGGTCTGTTCTGGTGTGATTCGTTCACTATTTGAGCTTAATCTTAATCGTTGGTTATCAATCCTGACGTTAGCTAAGGATTCACCACCCATTGCAGTCAAGAGATGTGTCAAATTATCATTAGAGTTTTGCCAAACTGCTAAACCACAGACATCGAGTGTAGGCACAATCCCAATCCTTGGTGACTGTTCTGTAACTGAAAACAAAAGCTCAAAGTTTTTAATCGTTCGATCTAACACTTCCGGTTCTGGGGAATTGACTGAATCAACCCAGGATGAAATAGTAATAAACTTAGTCTGTTGGGGTGAGAAGAGGAAATAGTTTCGGGTTAGACCATCACCACCTGATTCAACATGGTAGCGTAGTGCAGACTGTCCACCTACAGTGACTTGTTGAATACTGCCTTGAATGGGTTGTTGATTCATTCGTTGTTCATTAAATGCTTGGCGTAGGGAAACACTAGGGTGCAATTCAGAATCAGCAACCCAAATTTCAGTTGATGAGTACCAAATACTACCCGCAGGTTGACACTGATAATATTCGTAGGCTTGTGGCGAAAAAACAAAAATATGGTCTCTCGAAGCCACAGCACGATAGTTAACAGGCACTTGAAATTTGAATCGGTTTCGCTCTGAACGAATTTCTCGACTATCACGAGAGGGAGAGGATGGATTGGAAAGAATTTCTGGATTACATCGAGATTGGGCTTCAGCAGTCAATAGGTCTGTTTTTGCTCCGACACATAACTGAAATAAACTTAAGCAAACTGAGACAATTAATGTGCTTTTCTTGATCACTGGAGCCTCCTTAGACTTTAAGAAGTAATAGTTTTACTTAAAATATTTTTGATTATAAGTAAATTAGAATGGATTCTGCGAACTACATAACGGATTGTAACAATGACTGAGATTCGATGCTGCTAATACATCTGAACTTGAGCGATTAAGACTCTCCGAATCTTCAATCCTCGCATGACTTATCCATAGAAATAGCCCCAAACCGGAAGCTAAATTTAGTGATCAATCCCCAGCCCTAGAGTAAAATCAGACCTAAATTCCCTCGTGTTGTCCAGCGTGTATGAACTATAGTCTGCGCATTCTAGATCTTCCCAGCAGCGAGCGTCCCCGCGAACGCCTCCTCGACTTGGGAGCTAAACATCTCACCAACGCCGAACTCCTGGCCATCCTTCTCGCCACGGGCCAAGGCCCCGGTAAACTGTCCGCCGTGGGGTTGGGGCAATTGATTTTACAAACCTTGAGCGAAGGCGAGGGCGATCCCCTGGATGTTCTGCGCCAAGCTGACCCCGAAGAACTGATGGCCATCAGCGGCGTTGGCCCCGCCAAAGCCGCCACGATCCTCGCGGCGATCGAATTGGGGAAACGTGCCTTTCTCCTTCGTCCTGCTCCCCGCGCCCTGATCGACACCCCTCAAGCCGCCGTCGATGCCTTCAGCCATGACCTGATGTGGCAAGCCCAAGAACGCTTTGCCGTCCTACTGTTGGATGTGAAAAACTGTCTGATCGGCACGCAGGTGATTTCCATCGGCACGGCCACGGAAACCCTCGCCCACCCCCGCGACATTTTTCGCGAAGTGATCCGCAAAAACGCCACCCGCATCATCGTCGCCCATAACCACCCCTCCGGCAGCACTGACCCCTCTCCCGCAGACATCCACCTCACCGCCCAACTGCTCCAAGCTGCCCAACTCCTGGCCATTCCCCTCCTCGATCACCTCATCCTCGGCAACGGCAACTACAGCAGCCTCCGCAAACTAACGGAACTTTGGGAACAATACCCCCAAGGGGATTGAGCGATCGCTCAACTATGGGGTCTTAATCAGGCTGGAACGTCTTGAATGACGGTCTCGATTCGGTTTGATTGCTTTCTCCTTTGCCCTCCTGTGGATCGCAAAACTCACCCTCTGGTGCATCCGCCGCCGCTATTTTTAACCCTTCCTCAGTACGATCAAAAGAGCATCCCTAAACACGATGTCTGTCCAAAGCACAATCAAGCAACCCTCACAACCACAGCAGCCGAAACCCTCGATCGCTACCTTGGACAAGTGGATCACCTTACCTTCTCAAAGCCCTCGCCAAATAACCATTCAGTGTCTCGAAGCGATCGCATCACTCATGGAAATCACCGGCTGAGGTTAACTGAGGGCGGCGTCGGCTTGTTCGAGGATGCTTTGCCATTCTTGGATGAGGCGGGGGGGGATTTTGAGGATGAATAGACTTTGGGCTTGGGTGGGGATGGAGAGGAGACAGGGGACGGCGGGGTTGAGGTCGGGGATAACGCTGGTGATGTCGTACTGGGCGACGTTGTCGGGGATTTCGGTGGGGTCGCGCTTAATTTTTGTGGAGACGTTGGGGAGTTTGAAGCGTTTGCCGAGGGAGGTTTCGAGGATGAGGGGTTGCTCGTGGTCGAGGGGGTTGATGTCGGGGAAGCCGACGATGCGGAGCAGGATGGGATCGCGGTGGTCGCCGTAGGTGTGGGTGAAGGCGATCGCTTGCCAGGTTTGCCGATTCAGGTCGCGGACGCTGGCTTTGGAGCGGTAGAGCATCCGACCGGGGGCATCGATGTGGGTATACAGATCTGCATGGGCGGGGGCGCTGAACCCGAAGCTGATGCAACAGAGGAGGAGAGCGATCGCGAGCCAGCGACTGATCTGCCGTAGCTTGACCTTAATTTGAGGGGTGGGGTTCATCATGATCCGTCAGAGGTGAGGTGAAGGTGATCGGCTGCATCGCCGTGCCTTCGGCGATG
>CAZCWE010000443.1:0-3502 GCA_964502285.1 uncultured Spirulina sp.
GAATTGGAGGCAATTTGTAGGGGAGGATCAACGGAGCGAGATTCGACGTTCTTTTTGAGAATGACGGTATTTTGTTCGAGGTTGAATTCGGCCTGACCGGCGGTGATGCGATCGCTCACCACGGGCGCCGGTTTTTCCCCATCGTCCGCTTCTGCCGTCTCTGGGGGAGGATCGTAGCGGTCGATCATCACATTGCGATCGCTTTTAATCCGTTTTTCCGGCAATTCCCACACCAGCTTTTCCGTGCGCACCTGCACCGGGGTTTTCGTCCCCGTCAACACCACTTCTTCCACCGCCTCAATCCGCTGGTCTCGGCTCCAATACTGCGCCTTAGTCGCCGTCACATTAAGATCGTCATCATTACCCTGAAACGAATCCTCAATCTCAATTAACCCCTGCTCCGGGAACCAATCCAACACATTGCCCCGGAGCACCATGCCATTGCGGGGGTCTGTCGCCACAATATTATCGCGGAGCTGAATATGCTTTCCTGAATCGCTAATCTCACCGGCATCTGCCTGGATCTGCACGACGACTTCACCATCCTGCAAAAAATTGCCCGTTACCGCCGTGAGAACCGCATTTTTAGACTCGTCATTGTATACAACCCGCTCGACGTTCACCTTCCAAACAATTTCACCCTGTTCATCCGCATTTTCCAGGGTGGCATTCGTCAGAATTAATTGCTCCTCATACACCGCCTCCTGAGCAGTTGACTCAGACGATGCGGGCCGTTCGGGCGGACGACAAGCCGTCATCCCTAGCCCCATCACTAAGAAGCAGCACCCCAAGCTAATTCTTATCGGGTAAGGTTTTCTCTTCATTAACAACTTTGATACCCGGAAAACTACGGGGATAATGGTTTGATGAATTAGACGCAGGGGAGGGGTGAGGATGTTTCGGTTGCTTTTGGATGTCCTCTTTGATTTGGTCTAAATCGATATACCGATCCGCCACGTTAATCAAACTATCACTGGTCATCGATCGCAAACTGACCACTTCCACCCGTGCGCCGCGATAGCTCACCGCATCCACAGCATAGGCTAAATCGCCATCACCACTGACGAGCACCGCCGTGTCGTAGGACTGCACGAGGGACATCATATCAACGGCAATTTCCACATCCAAATTGGCTTTTTTGGAGCCATCGGGCAACTGTACCAAGTCTTTCGCGATGACACGATAGCCATTACGTCGCATCCACAATAGGAAGCCCTGTTGCTTTTCATTGGTGCGATCGACTCCGGTGTAAAAAAACGAACGCAGGAGACGCGACCCACCCGTTAAGCGGTAGAGCAGTTTGGTGTAGTCAATCTCTAACCCCAATTGGAGCGCGGCATAGAAAAGATTAGACCCATCAATAAAAATAGCGACACGCCCTCTATTTTCGAGTACCTGTTCAGGCGGAAATACTGGATCTTCACCAAAATAATCTTCAATCATTTGTGATAAGCCTCGTTTGTTAAATGTTAAAAATGTGTTAAAAAGTAAGAGAGAGTCAGTTTTGAAAATTAGTGAAAATAATCGACAAAGTTAACCCCATTGTAGTTGAGTAATTGTCAAAGTGGGGCTAATCGATCAAGATAACGTTTTGCGGGTCTAGGGCTGTTTTTTCTTTAGATTTGGGTAGAACCCTGGATTCAAAAAGGAGAGCCGACCTACGCTTCGGTAACAGGGAGTGGATCTAACTTAGCAAATACAGGACTGGGCTTTGCTAAAACTTGTCCACCGGGGAGTTGTCCCCACTGACAATGTAGGGAAAAGGGGGCTTGGGTTGGGAGGCTTGCTTGGTGGTTAAAGTCAATGTCAAATCCGAGTTGTTGGTAGATTTTGCTGCTGAGATTGGGAATGATTGGGGCCAGAAAGTAGGCTGCAAGTCTCACCGATTCTAGGACAGAATACAAAACCTGTTCAACGTCGGTTTGTTGACCTTGTTTGTAGAGACTCCAAGGGGCTTGGTCATCAATAAACTTATTTCCGGTGCGAATCAGGTTAAAGATCTCTTCACAAACTTGATTGAATTGATACTGTTCATAAGCAGGAATGATGCGATCGCCCAAGCCTCGCCCCAATTGAGCCAGAGCATGGCTGTCGCCATAGACGCTTAGATCCACCCTTGGTACAGTGCTCTGACAATACTTTTTCATCATGCCTAAGGTGCGATTCAGGAGATTTCCCAGGTCATTGGCGAGATCGGCATTCAAAACGTTGATAAAGCGGGTTTCACTAAAGTCGCCATCTTGGCCCACTTCAATTTCCTTGAGGAAGTAATAGCGCACGGCATCGGCTCCGTAGCGATTCACGAGGTCGATGGGATCGATGGTGTTGCCGAGGCTTTTGCCCATTTTGCGGCCGTCTTTGGTGAGAAAACCATGACCGAAAACCTGAGCCGGGGGGTCAATGTCGGCGGCCATGAGCATGGCGGGCCAATAGACGGCGTGGAAACGCAGGATATCTTTGCCGATCAGGTGGGTGTGAATGGGCCACCAGTGGCTGAGGGCATTTTCTAAGGTAGGTTCTGCGTCGGGGTCGAGGAGGGCGGTGATGTAGCCGAGGAGGGCATCAAACCAGACGTAGAGGGTGTGGGTACTGTCTTGGGGGAGGGGAAAGCCCCAGGTGAGGTTAACCCGTGAGATGGAGAAGTCTTGGAGGCCTTGGGACACAAAGTTAAGGACTTCGTTGCGACGGGAGGCGGGTTGGATGAAGTCGGGGCGATCGCGATATAGCGTTTCGAGGCGGTCTTGATAGCTAGAGAGGCGGAAGAAGTAGTTATCTTCGTCGCGCCATTCGACGGGTTTGGTGCTGTGGATGGGGCAGTGGTGCTCGGCGAGGAGGTCGCGTTCTTCTTTGAATTCTTCGCAGGCGACGCAATACCACCCCTGTTGCTTGGAGAGGTAAATATCACCTTTGTCCCAAACGCGCTCGAAAAATTCATTGACGATCGCACGATGGCGGGGGGCGGTGGTGCGGCTGAAGCGATCGTATTGGATCTCTAGGGTTGTCCAAAGCTGGTCAAATTGGGCGGCGATTTGGTCGCAGTGGGTTTGGGGATCGATGCCTTGATCTTCAGCGGCGCGTTGGATTTTTTGGCCATGTTCGTCGGTGCCGGTGATAAACAACACCTCATGACCCCGCAGGCGTTGAAAGCGGGCGATCGCATCGGCAATCATCGTCGTGTAGGCACTGCCAATGTGAGGGGCGGCATTGACATAGTACAGGGGTGTGGTGATGGCAAATGAAGGGCGATCCGGGGAAGACATGATGGCGATAGTGCAGAGTGATTGGAGAATGCGGTAAAAACCCCAGCATTCATGACTGAGAAAGTCTAATCCTACCAAAAAGAGGGTTGGAAACCTGTTGATCTCGTCAGGAAATCTGGGAAATGGAGGCAGAGTTCTAACGGGTTGGCTGGCTAAAAACAGTGGGGCGGGGGGCTTGGGGGAGGGTCTGGAACAGGACGGAGGAGAGGAGCAGCGATCGCAAAATCACAGCGTCATACTTG
>CAZCWE010000444.1:0-3493 GCA_964502285.1 uncultured Spirulina sp.
TTGAAAATCTAAAATCCAGCTAAGAAATATCCTTTCCGGCAGTAATCTTCAAAACTTCTTTTGATAAATGGCCTTGATGATAACCCAAAAATCTAAGTAGATGCCAATCTCTTAACTATATATTGCTCCTTTATATCAATGTTCATTTTAACGAATCCACTACGCATACTTTTTTTGATAACAAATCTTAATAACTAATCTTCACATCCAATTCCATTGTTATTTCCATCAAATCCATGGGGGTCAGGCCCGACGACTCTAAAATTTTTCTGATCAATATCACTACAATTCAAAGTTGGGGGGGGAAAAGGTATACAAAAATCAGGATATGATGGATGGCATTCCGGAGTCGAAGTTTGAGTTGGTGTGGGAGTATCTCTTGTTTTAGGCGTTTGGGATGGTGAAATTATATTTTCAGGAGAAATTGTTGGGGTGAAAGTTAACGTTTGGGTTGGGGTTGGGGTAGGTGTTGGGGTGGGAGTTGGGGTAGGCGTTGGGGGCGTGGTGACAGTACCATCGTTGGTGAAGTAGAGATGCCCTAAGACTTTCCCCTCATAGGTGCGACGGGTAAAACGCCAACCGGGTTGTAAGTAGAGTTTATGGTTTTGACCGGCACTCACGCCGCCCGTCCGAGCGATGAGAATTTCTTGGAGACCGGCACGGCTACCGATGCGGGGTGTGCCAAGCAGCATCAGCTCACCATTGCGCTCGATAATGCGCAAGAGATACTCCAGGGCAAAATCTTCGCCGTTAATGCGAATCGAGTAACCGTTGCTGTCGGAGGCACGTTTACAACTGCCGCTAAAGTCGAAGGTTGTCCAGAGGGGGTTGATGATGGTGGGGTTTGTCCCCGTTTCACCCCAGCATTGGGTGCGGTTGGGAATTTGTTCCATGACAATCAAGCTGTATTGATTGCCTCCGAAGGGAGTGGCGATCGCAGCAAAGGCGTTCGGGTCTGTGACCTCCTGTTGGCCAAAGAGCGAAGCGCGAGCGGAATGCACTCCTACCGTGAGCGTGAGAGCAGCCGTAGTCAAGGCTACAAAATTAAGCGGTCGTATCAACGTCATACCAATTCTCCTGTGGCTTGCCGCTGTGGGCAATGGCAATCAGATTGTCCTACATTTTCCGGGGGCTAGTCTGAAGAAGTTTAGGAATATTACAGAGTTCCCATTGAGGCGATTTTTATGGGTGGGGCTGTATCACGGCACGCTGTTCTGAGGGATAGGTATCGTTATAGTGAGGAGCGATCGCACACCCTTGTTGCGGTGGCCTCTCCTCCATTCATCATTCAGTTTTGAAAGTTTATGTATCATCTCAACGTTGTTATTATCGGTGCGGGCATTGGCGGACTCTCCACAGGCATTGCCTTCCAGCAAGCAGGCTACACCGTGAAAGTGTTTGAGCGCACGCGAGAATTGCGCCCGGCGGGGGCGGGGATTTCCCTGTGGTCGAATGGGGTTAAGGTGCTCAACCGTTTGGGGTTGGGGGAAAAGTTGGCCGCCATCGGGGGACAAATGGACTGGATGGAATATCGCAGCCACACCGATGAATTGCTCAACGAAATTGATCTGCGCCCGATGATCCAAGACGTGGGTCAACGCCCCTACCCTGTTTCGCGCACCGATTTGCAGCACATGCTCCTCGATGCCCTTGGCCCGGAAAATGTGGAATTGGGGGTGCAATGTGTGGGGGTGGAAGAGACGGAAACAGAAGCGATCGCCATCCTCAACGACGGGCGGCGCGTCAGTGCAGATTTGGTAATTGGAGCCGATGGGGTACGCTCCAAGGTGCGGGAATATGTGATCGGCAAAGAGGTCGAGCCGCGCTACGCCGACTATGTGAACTGGAACGGGATTGTGCCGATGAGCGAGGATCTCCCAGCGGGGAATAGTTGGGTGATCTACGTGGGCGAGGGCAAACGGGCCTCGATGATGCCCATCGGGGGCGATCGCTTCTACTTCTTCTTTGGCGCTCCCCTGCCAGCGGGGATGACGGTGGAGCCGAGCGATCGCCGGGAGGAACTCGCCCAACTGTTTAAAGGCTGGGCCCAACCCGTCCAGAACCTGATCAAACACCTCGACCCCCTCGCGACAAACCGCTTGGAAATTGGCGACCTCGACCCCCTCGATCGGCTGGTGCGGGGGCGGGTGGCCCTCGTGGGGGATTCCGGCCACGCCACCACGCCCACCCTGGGGCAAGGGGGGTGTCAAGCGCTCGAAGATGTGGAAATTCTCACCCGCTATCTCCTCACCACGACGATCAGCGTGCCGGACGCTCTGCAACGATACGCCGCTGCCCGCAAGGATCGCACCCGCGATCTCGTCCTCAAAGCCCGGAAGCGCACCGATGTGATCTATGGCAAAGACCCCAGCCAAACCGACGCTTGGTATCAACAACTGAAGCAGGAGATTCCCAGCGATGTCACCGATGCGATCGCGAAAATCATCCTCACCGGCCCCCTCGGCTAACGGGACTTAGTAGCGAATTTCCAGCGTCACCGTCGCCGATACCGTCTGATCCCCGCCCACCAAGGTATCGGCGGCCTCAAACTGGATCGCATTGCTCCGCATCGGGCTGATCTGTCCCGAACTGTGGATCTCAATGCCGACAATTTCCTCCTCCTGCAAGCCCAGGGAACTGAGGACGATCCGTGCTTCGGAGCGGGCATTGGCGGTGGCTTGGCGCAGGGCATCCGCTTTGGCAGCCTCCAAAACAGTATCGGTGGCCATAAATTCCACCCCATCGATGCGGCTCACCCCACTGGAGACGGCACGATCAATCACCGTCCCCGCGTCCTCCGTGGCGATCTGAAATGCGACGCTGTTCGACCCTACATAGCCCACCAGACGGTTTTCATTGAGCCCCTCGCGGCGTTCGTAGCGGGGCTGGAGGCTCACCCCCGTGGTTTGGAGGCGGTCTACCCCTTGCGATCGCAACAACTCAATCACCTGGGCCGTGCGCTGGGCCACATCCCGCTGCACCGCCGCCGCATCACTCCCTTGCACCTCCACCGCGAGCCGCACCCGCGTAATCGTCGTGGGCACACGCTCAACCCCCGTCCCCGTCACCGTCAGGAGGCGCGATCGGATCTCATCGGCAAAGCTGGGTAATGGTACTGCCAAGCTCAACACAGCACAGGACAAAGCAAGGGGGGCAAGTCGTTTTAACATCGAGCGTTTCATAAGCGCAACCAAAGACTATGGTAATTGTTGAACAGGAGCGCAAGGCTATCCGGACTCAGGACAAGCTTGGCTCCATCTCCGTTATAGAAGCGATTCCCCGCCCCTCAAGCCTGGATACCAAAATTGAAACGATCGCAGCGTGGGGGACAGTCTATGCTAAGACCGTTAAAATTCTGAAGCGCACCATGGGTCACTTTGGCTCACACCGCCGGACACACGGGCATTGTGCCCCGATCTGACCCGCTCTTCCCTTAGCTTTTTTTTAGATTATTGCCCTAAACAAGTTATGGTAGTTAGCGAGTTCATATCAA
>CAZCWE010000445.1:0-3489 GCA_964502285.1 uncultured Spirulina sp.
TTGGGGGATGAAGGTGACGCGATCGGTGGGATCGGTGGGGAGCAGGGGCGCGATCGGCTCAATCAGGAGGCGATGGAGGTCTTGGAGTGGGGGGCCGGCGCGATTGGCGCGAGCACTGGAGATGATGCGATTGCGGGCGCGTTCCACCAGCAGGGCGAGATCCTGATCGAGGGGAACCGTGCGCTGATGAATCTCGCCCGTGGGGGTGATCACCCAAATTAAAATTTTGCTTGTCACCGCCTCCGCAGGTTGCCCGGAAAAGGTGATCCGGTAGGTAAAGGGGGCATCATAGACAACGCTATATTGCACCAGCGTGGTGTTTTCCCGGCGGGCGATCGCTTTAATCTGCGCCAAGGTGAGGGTCTTCAGGTCTACATAGCGGTTGGTATTGGCTTGACGGTTGATCAACAGTTGCAACAACGCCCGACCGCGCCCCGCCTCCGCTTCCACTAACGCCTCCTCCGATCGCCCCTGGGCCAACAACACCTGTTGCAGCGCCCGATAGCCGTCGGTGCTCGGCCCGTAGTTCGTCACCGTCAACTCATCCCGCGTCATGGCGTAGAGGTTGGTATTGTCAAGCAACATCTGGCGGCCGTAGCGATCCATGGCCAAAGCTTGGCGCAGCGTCGTTTCCGCCTGGGCCAATTGCCCCGCTTGCCACTGTAAAAAGCCCAACTGTTGGAGGCGATCGCTCCCCTGCACCAGATAGGCCAGATCCAGTTGATTCCACCGGCTGGGGTCAGGACTGAGATCATATTGATCGTAGGCAGCGGTTTGATATTGCATCGCCTCGCGAAGATTCCCTTGCCAAAACGCCGTTTGCGCCAAGTCGGCCAGGGTCAAACTGAGATGAACCCGATGCTTCGGGGTGATGCCCTCCACGAGGGTGAGCCGTTCTTGGTGCAACCGATGGGCCGCAGCAAACTGCTCTTGATCCGCCAATAAATCCGCCAACAGATCCAACGTCTGCCACCGTTGCTCTCGGGCCTTATTTCCCTCGGAGGGCAAGGCGGCAAGGGCATCTTGAAGGATCGCGATCGCTTCGGGGCCTCGATTCGCCCGATGGAGGTAGTGGACGAGTTGTGAGGTGAAATTAGTCCATTGAGACCGTTGGGCGAGGAGGGTCTGATTGTTGGCGATCGCGGTTTGGAGGGTGACGATCGCCTGATCGGGATTCGTCGGATAGTACAACGCCGCCAGAATCGTCACCGCCCCCATCCAATAGTCCGGCTCCGCTTCGATATCCACCCCCGCGAGATACTCCTCCATCGCCTCAATGCCGCGATAAAACCGCGTGCGATCGCCCAAACTCAGATACGCCACCCCCATCTGATACAACACCACCCGCCGACTCGTCGCCGCCAACGGCAGACGCAACTGCCCCTCTAAAAACGCAATTCCGTAGGCATCCCCCTGCTGGGCATGAACAGCGGCCAACTGTTGCACCACCACCACCTCACTCACATCCCCCGTCTCCCGCATCAACGCCAACGCCCGCTCCAGCCCCTGCTGCGCCTCCTCAAACCGCCCAAAATACTGCTGCGCAATGCCATACATCATCCACACCCGCCCCAACTCCATCGGGTTTTCAGCCGCTTCCGCCGCCGCCCGTTGAGCCGGAAACGCATCTAGCATCTGTTGATAGGTCGTTTCAAGCTGCTCTGAATAGGGGTTGGATGCGGGCTGGGCCCTTGTAGGGAGTTGAGTCGCGCCCCACAGCACAATGCTCCAAACCACTGACCGGGCCAGGTTTCGACCCCAAAACTGACTGCTCATATCACTAATTCACAATACCCATTTGTGCCGTGTCGGCTGTTTCAACCCGCTTCAACATTGCACCCGGTTTTGGTCGCTCCCATGCAGGGGTTAGAGCCCAGCACCGTCTCGACTCTACTGGGCTCTAACCCCCTCAGCCCACTGTACCCTCACGGCCGTCCTGCATCCAGTTGGGTCTTACGCCCTAAAATTTGAATCGCAAATAACATTTGAGGCGGGTTCAGAGGATTTTGATTGGGCTCAAGTAATGCCAAGAACTGCACCCCAGATTGATTTTCGTAAATACCGACACACTCAGAAATGCGTTGAATATATTGCATAACTTCCAGACCTGAATTGTTGAACCAAGATGAGGAATCCTTGACGTCAGGAAACCAATACTCAAACGTTCAAACCCGTTTCCTCTGTCAAGTTCAAAGAATACAATCAAAATTTCGACAATGCCTCTTTTTTAAAGCTTTCTCAATGAATCTCAAGATTCTTTATTTGCATTGTGCAGAAAAATGTGATTCTGCATGCATAATCACACAGCTTGAATGTCGGGAACTGCCTATGATGGTCTAGATTTCAGTAATAATACTTATGATTTTTTAACTCTGAGCATGAAGCAAAAAAAACTCGAAAGCCTTTCTGTTAGAGAATCACAGGCTTTTAAAGTATTTCGACCTAATGCCCGATCTGCTCTTTTCTTTAAATTGGCAAAAGAGGTTATGTTTGGGTCTGATCCACTAGATCTAATTTTGACAACCAAAGCGTGCGATTTTGGCATAATCAGGGTTTTAGCGGCGGATGTGTTCAAGCTGAACAGAAAATCGGATCACCATTGATGAATTTTCAAGGTGAAACATAATCAAACCTTAAACAATTCGCCAAAGGTGAGCGAACTTAGTCGTTTTAAAAGTTGCAAATCCAATAGTTTTGTAAAGATATGTTAATGCTTGCTGAGATGTTGCCTCCCTGCACTGTGATTGCGTTCAGTGGAACACCCATCGCGACCCTCAAAAAATCTTAAATATCCTTAAATCCAGTTGGCGAACCACATCCGCAGTTGGTAGGCATCGGGCGATAGGGGTAAGCCCAGATAAATCGGCAGCCAAAACCAAAACGCGAGGACACCAACCCCCAACACCCCAACCCCACACCCCCACCGCCACCACGATCGCTGCCAACACCACCGATCCACCACAGACGCAAGGGCCATCTCTGCAAAGATCAGGGCGGCCATGTAGTGGTAGAGGAAGGTGCAGCGGTTGACTTGGGCCCAGGGGAGAAGGTTGGCGGCGTAGCTGACCAAAAGGTAGAGCGAGATGCCCCAGGTTGGGGGGGTGGGGAACCAACGGGAGGGAGAGGGCAGGAAAAAGAAGAGGAGCAGGAGAGCGATCGCACCCGTTGCGCCCCACCAGATGACCGGATTGCCCATGGCGTGGACATCATAGATGATGCTGCTGGCGTTGCTCGGTAAGGGGGGATAGGCGGGGACGGTTTCGTTGAGGGTGCGGGCGGTGCTGTAGAAGTAGGCCACGGGTCGCCACATCAGGAGCCAGCTATACCAGGGGGAACAGTAGGGATGCACGTCGCTGCCGCTGCCGACGGCGTGGTGAAAGGCGAGGATTTGGTGATGGGTTTGCCAGAAGTTGGGGGTGGGGTTGAGCCAGAGGTGGGGAATCCAAAGCAGGCAATAGGTGAGGAGGGGGATGAGGGCGAAGTAGAGGA
>CAZCWE010000446.1:0-3486 GCA_964502285.1 uncultured Spirulina sp.
CGGGATTAGCATAGGACACCCCCACCTCGCCGCAGGCAGGTGGGGAGAGCTTCATATATTACGGTCTGCTGCTCAGTTTACAAGGGGGATTTGCGGTGGTGTATGCGGTGCAGCGATCGCGTCGCTCACGGGCTAAACAGTTGAGCGATCGAGGCCAGTAATGAGCGGTATCGCGATTCCTGACCGCAATTCGAGCGATCCTGTGGTGATGCCCACTGAATGCACGGATGCACGCCCTTAGCTGCCTTTCAGTACCAGATTATCCCGATGAATCACGGTTTCCGGCCCTTTGTAGCCGAGAATGGTGGGGATTTGTTCCGATTGCTGGCCGAGGATTTGAGCCATTTCGTGGCTGTTGTAGTTGACAATGCCCCGCGCCACTTCTTGGCCGTGGCGATCGCACAAAATCACCGCCTCCGAGGTTTGAAACTCCCCTTCAACCCGATGAATCCCCGCCGGCAGCAATGAGGTTCCCTTCTCGCAAATGGCCGTCACCGCCCCCGCATCAAGATAAAGCCGTCCCCGTGCCACGAGGCTATGGGAGATCCAGCGTTTGCGGGCATTATCCGGGCGGGGTTGGGGGTCAAATTGCGTGCCGAGGTCTGCACCGTTGATCAGTTCAACGATGTTGTGGGGGGTTGTGCCTTTGAGGATGGCGGTGCGCACGCCGGCACTGGTGGCGATGCGGGCGGCGGCGATTTTGGTCTGCATCCCTCCCGTTCCCCATTGCGAGCCGCGATCGCCCGCATCGACTTGTAACGTTGCCAACTCCTCCACCGTGACGCGGGGAATTGGGTAGGCCGTGGGATCGGTGCGGGGATCGGCGGAATAGAGGCGATCCACATCGGTGAGCAAAAACAGCCAATCGGCTTCCACGAGACTCGCCACCAACGCGGAAAGGGTGTCATTGTCGCCAAATTTCAACTCCTCCACGGCCACGGTGTCATTCTCGTTGACGATGGGAATCACCCCCAATTCAAAGAGGGCTTGCAGGGTGTTGTAGGCGTTGACGTAGGCGTTGCGGTCGATCAGATCGCGGCGAGTGAGGAGAATCTGTGCGATCGCCTGATTCAAACTGGTAAACAGGTCATCATAAACCCGCATCAATCGCCCCTGACCCACCGCCGCCACCGCCTGTTTACGCGGCATCGTGCGGGGTCGTTCGGTTAATTTCAGCCGGCTCGCCCCTACCCCTACCGCCCCGGACGACACCAACACCACCCGATGCCCCGCCATTCTAAGCTCCGTCAAGGTTTCCACCAACGCGCCGAGGGTCGCGATCGCCAGTTGGCGCGTTTCCGGGTGCGTCAGGCTCGATGTGCCAATTTTGATTACAAGGGTTTGGGGCATAGTCTCGGTGACGGATAGTGGGGAAGACAGCATCAAAAATTATCCCCTTAGCCTACCGGGTTTTAGGGATAAGTCTGGAAAACATCGCGCCCAAATCCTGAATAAGAATCGTCTGTCCCCATTTCAAAAACGCTCAATCTCCGAGTACAATCAAGCCATATTCTTCACAGTAACGTTTCGTAACAATGATCCAGCAAGCGTCTCTGAGCTATGCGCAAACCCACTGGCTAGACTCTTTAGCTCAGGCGGATCAATTCAATGCCTGGGTTTTTTCCCAACTTGAACCCTACGTGGGCGATCGCGTCTTGGAAATTGGCTGCGGCACGGGCAATTTCACCGTCCACCTCGCCCAACATTGTCACCACCTCACCGCCGTGGATCTCGATGGGGACTACGTGGCAACGGCGCGATCGCGTCTCTCCCAAGCTGCCCATGTTGAGTTCCTCACTGGCGACGCGACCCGGATGGCCTGGAGCGATCGCTTCGATACCGTGATTTTGCTCGATGTCCTCGAACATATCGAACAGGATGCCGAATTTCTCCACCGGCTGCGAAGCCTCCTCACCCCCGGCGGTCGCTTAATCTTGAAAGTTCCGGCGGGTCAACGTCTCTACAGTTCTCTGGATGCCAACGTTGGTCACTATCGCCGCTATAACAAAACCTCCCTCACTCAGATTCTCGACGCGGCTCAACTCACCCCTGAAACCCTGCGCTACTTCAATCTGGCGGGCATTCTGGGTTGGTGGGTGAATGGTTCCTTGCTTAACCGTGCCGTGCCCTCTGCGGGTCAAGTGGGCTTATTTAATCGCCTCGTGCCTTTGTTTAAAGCCATTGAGCATCACATTGAGCCGCCCCGTGGTTTATCCTTGATTGCGATCGCCACCCCGACCTAATCCATGAAACTTTCGGTCATCATTCCCTGCTACAACGAATCCCAAACCATCCACCAAATTATCGCCGCCGTCAAAGCTTCACCCGTGCAGCCCCTCGAAATCATCATTGTGGATGACGGCTCCACCGACGGCACTCGCGAAATTCTCGAACGGGATATCCAAGATCAGGTAGACCAAATCATTTACCATCCCCGCAATCGTGGGAAGGGAGCAGCGTTGCGCACGGGATTCACCGCAGCGACGGGGGATATCGTGATCGTCCAGGATGCGGATTTGGAGTATGACCCCCAGGAATATCCGATTGTGATTGAGCCGATTTTGAGCGATCGCGCTGATGTGGTGTTTGGGTCGCGGTTCTTGGGCGGGCGAGCGCACCGGGTGCTCTACTACTGGCACACGGTGGGCAATCGCTTCCTCACCATGCTCTCGAATATGTTCACCAATCTGAACCTCTCAGATATGGAAACCTGTTACAAAGCATTCCGGCGTGAGATTATCCAGTCGATCAAGATTCGTGAAAATCGCTTTGGGTTTGAGCCGGAGATTACGGCAAAGGTGGCGCGGTTGCAATGTCGCATCTATGAAGTGAGCATTTCCTACTACGGGCGCACCTATAAGGAAGGCAAGAAGATTAATTGGAAGGATGGCTTTCGGGCGATTTACTGTATTGTGCGCTACGGCCTGTGGTCTTAACGGTGTTGTGAGCCTGGATTTAAGGGTGTGAGGGCTGAAGCTGGAACCTTTGTGCATAGCACAATCGTCTCAACAGAGTGATATCATGTCGAGAATCTTCACACACTCCTCACACAATGATGAAAAAACGATTTTCTTGTGGCTCGCTTGTCCTCTCGCTCTCGCTTTTAGGCGGAGTCCAAGGGGCAGCGATCGCCAACCCTCAACCCCAGAGTTTTCCAGTCGAAGCCACCCCCGTTGTTCAACCCAACGCCCAACCCAGTCATACCGCCCAAACCCGCGCCGCTGTACCCCCGGCCTGCGCCGCCCAACTCAACAGCAACATCAACAGCGTCCTGCAACAATCCCCCTATCGCAACGGTAAATGGGGCGTGTATTTAGAAAGCTTGGCAACGGGACAGGTGATCTACAGTTACAACGCCGATGAACTCTTCATCCCTGCGTCCAACATCAAACTCTTCACCACCGCTGCCGCCCTCCAACTCTACGACCCCAACTCCCCGATCCGCTCCACCACCCTCGATCGCTGGGTCTACACCACCAACCAACG
>CAZCWE010000447.1:0-807 GCA_964502285.1 uncultured Spirulina sp.
AACTAACAATCACGGTTTTAGTAGACAATACCGCTGGCGGACGAGGACTACTGGGTGAGCATGGACTTTCTTTTTTGATTGAAGCAGATTCCCGGCGCATTCTCTTCGATACAGGGCAGGGATTGGCCCTTTCTCACAACGCTCAAACCTTAAATATTTCCTTAGTTGATCTCGATGCGATCGTCCTCAGCCACGGTCATTACGACCATACGGGGGGTTTACCAGCCCTGTTACCGCACGCAACAACAACCGATTTGTTTCTGCATCCAGCGGCAATGACCCCGAAATACAGCCCCAGAGGAGACATTGGTTCGCCACTTCAAGATGAACAGGCACTTAGCAAACAGGTTCGTCGCCTAATCTGGACGGAAAAACCGACAGAAGTTATGGCGGGAGTGTGGGTCACGGGAACGATTCCGCGTCGTCATCCCCTTGAAGATACGGGGGGACTTTTTTGGTGTCGTTCTGACCAAACAGATATTGATCCGATTATTGATGACCAGGCATTATTTATGGAAACGCCGCGTGGTTTTGTGGTGATTTTGGGGTGTGCCCATGCTGGGGCAATGAATACGCTCAATTACATTGCTGAAATTACCGGCGCGGCTAAATTCTATGCGGTTTTAGGTGGAATGCACTTGTTACAAGCCAGTTGCGATCGCATTCATACCACCCTCGAATGCTTCAAGCAATATGACGTGCAAGTGATTGGTGCGAATCATTGTACGGGGCCAAAAGCCATGAGTCAGCTATGGCATGAATTCGGCGATCGCTGTATTGATTGCCGCACCGGAATCCAGTTCGTGA
>CAZCWE010000447.1:817-3480 GCA_964502285.1 uncultured Spirulina sp.
ATCAATCAGCAAGCAAGCTAAAGCCATGATGATAGAATCGATAGGTAAAATTTTAGCATGAAGAATGGCGGTAACAGCAGGCTCTCTCCCTAAAATGGAAATTCTGAAATGGTGATTTTCAAAAAGTGTTACGATCATCTGAAGTACAGGATAAAAAAATCCGATTTGGGCTGAAACCCTGATGACTTCGTAGGTTGGTTAGAGCAATCGCAAAACCCAACCCGCTCCATCAAAATTCATACACTAAAATGGTTATAACTATTGGCTAAATTGATTGAATTGATTACCGCTGATTTAATCAGCATTGGCTTCATAGTCAACGCCATCATTAATGAACGAACTCCCTAACAATCACAAAATCAGATGATACTGAAGCAACCCATTCAAAGCCTATTTTTAGGACTCACCCTTTTCTTTTGTCTATTGCTAGGGGTTGGTCAAAACCCAGTTCTAGCCACGACTTTCCCGCAAGCTGAAGCAGTCGCTCAAGCAAGTTCCCAAACTCTGTCTCAATCCACCGATTTGCAAGCAGAGGTGGATCGCTTTCTTTCGACAATTCCACCGAACTATTACAAAATCGCCAATGTGGAAGGGCTGAAAAACCAATTAAAGAATCCTCAAACGTTGTTGGTGGATGTGCGAGAAATTTCTGAATATAATTCTGGACATATCCCAAAGGCTATTAACATTCCACTCCGAACCTTGGCGCGTCATCTGGAGCAAATTCCACGCGATCGCACCGTCGTTTTGTACTGTTCTTCCGGGTATCGATCGGCCATGGGAGTCATGACATTGCAACTATTGGGCTATGAAAATGTGCAGGGTTTTCCACCTAGTTTTGCAGCTTGGCAAAGTGCAGGAGAAGCGATCGCCAGCCGGGACAGGCGATAGAGAATGCCGATGATGTGCGGTATGTACCCCCCTTGCATGTTCTGTTTCCAGTCATTTTTACTCAAAAAACTGATTCAGGATACCTCATGCTTTACCTGCCTTTGATTGGCATCTTTCTATTGATCGGCCCGGCGATCGCCGCGATCGCATTTTTCCGCCGAGTGGGTATGGCTCATTATCTTCCCCAGATCCTGACGATCAATGGCGGCTCATCGAGCATCAAGTTTGCGCTGTTTGAATGCGACGATGCTCTCCGACGGGTGCAATCGGGTGCGGGCGATCGCATCGGGTTCCCGGATGCGACCTTGCAGGTTAAGGGGAGTAATCCGGCTGACAATGTGGTGCGGGCGATCGCAGCCTCGGATCACGCAGCAGCCATTAATCATTTGAAAAAATGGATCGGTGCGTTTGCCGCCGCATTGGGCGGCGTAGATACGTTGATCTTTGCGGGGGGCATCGGCGAAAATTCCCCGTCTGTTCGGAGCCGAATTTGTGATGGCTTAGGCTTTCTGGGCATCGAACTTAACGCAGGGCAAAATATGGCGAATCAGGCTCTGATTTCTCTAGGAACCAGCCGGGTTCCGGTGCGCGTCATTCCCACGGACGAAGCCTTGGCGATCGCTCAGTCTGTGCGTCGCGTGCTCAACTTGGGCTAAACAAACTTGTCCACTGCTATAACTGGGATGCCTCCAAGGATAGAAGCTGGCGATCGCATCAAGATTGCAGCCCAATTTTGTTTTTGTCCTGTACTTAATTTGGTCGCTGCGAATCAGTTGTTGAACTGATAAAGTTAACCCTTGGATATGCCAATTTCTGTCTCTTAAAGGCTTGCTTTGCTCGCTGAATTAGATCAGTTTGATAAATAAATTCATCACGGATATCCATGGGGTAAGCCCGTAATTTGAACTGAGTTCCCCAAGGGTGTTCCTTGATCACAACAACAATTGGCAGCTTGAGTTGGGTATATTTGCTGCTGTAGGCGGCTTGATACAAAATTCGGATTACCTGTTTCGCATCAACATGGTGATCAAAATAAAAGTCCGTTGCAACCTGAGCTTCTAGTTTGCCGCTGTTGGCATTCGAGATCGCCTCTGTCCAGGTTTTGCTATGGGGAATAATTACGGTATTGTCGCCGGGTGTTTGGAGGCGAATGCCGCGCAGCCCGTAGCCCACAACTTCGCCGTAATGATCTCCAATTTGGATGCGATCGCCCACTCGATAGGGCACTTCAAACAAGGCAACAGCCCCGGCAATCACAGACGTGACATAGTCTTTAAAGGCAAACCCCAACGCCACAGCGATTGTCCCGGTTAATGCCAATAAATTGGCCTGGGACAAATTGAGAAATAGATTCAGCAAATAGAAAATCGTGATGATTAAAATCAACGCTTTCCAAAACGGCAGGGCTTGTTTAATCAAAAGGCGAAACCAGCGGGGAACTCGTTCTGAGACCCAGGTTGTGACCACTTTAATGAGCGTCATACTGCCATAGGCGATCGCAATCACAATCACTAACCGCACAATCTTTTGAACCGTCACATCCGTGAGTAATTGCTGCGGCAAATTTCCGGCTTCATTCAACTGAGCGAAGAGGGGAACCGCATTGAACACCGGCCAAAACTGCGCAAAACCGACAAAATTCACACCCAATATCGTCATCATCCATCTCCGCCCACAAAGAAATTATTATTCGCTAACTCACTCTGAATCTTCTTATATTGACTTACTCCCCCGTTTAGAAAACGGGGGATTCTGGGATCAAGCAGCAACAG
>CAZCWE010000448.1:0-3480 GCA_964502285.1 uncultured Spirulina sp.
TCGATGAGTCAAGAATCTCACTGTATACCCGTTAGGGTTGCTGGGAGAGCGTCAACCTAGCGGATATTGATCCTTTGCCCGCCCCCCTCCGTTCACCATGACCGATCTATTCGACGCAACGAGTGACCATTGTGTGATTCCCGTGGTGAAGTCGCCCCGCGACTATCAAGCCTATCGGATCAGTCCCCAGGATACGAATCGACTCGCGATCGTGTTTGATCCGGATATTGCGTCGATGTCGTTGACGTTCTGCGTGGAAATCTTCGATCCGGGGGGGAAAACACCCCCTAATCGCCACAACATCGCTTTAGAAATGTTTTTTGTGTTGAAGGGGGAAGGGTTTGCACTGTGCGATGGGAAACAGGTTCCGATTCGGGCGGGGGATAGTTTATTAGTGCCGCCAACGGGGATTCATGAGGTGCATAATACCGGCGAAGGGCGACTCTATGCCCTCTGTTTTATGGTTCCCAATGAAGATTTTGCGGAGTTAATTCGCAGCGGGATTCCGGTTGAGTTAGATGAGGAAGATATGCAGGTGTTGGGGCGGGTGGATTGCTTAGGGGGGTGATGCCCTCACCCCAAACCCCTCTCCCGGCGGGCTACTGCTTATACACAACCCCCAAATACTGACCTAACTTGCGATCGCACCCTGATCCCTGGGCTGGTGTCCGGGGTGATGGGGAAGTGGCACAATGATAGACGGTTTGCATCCCCCTAAACGTGACTATGAGTGCTGTGTCTAAAACCCCGTCTTCTGCCCACGAACCCCACGGTGATTATCGAGGGTTAGACCGGGATAAGCTGTCGCCGATGATGCAGCATTATATTGATGTGAAAGAGCAGTATCCTCAGGCGTTGTTGCTGTACCGGGTGGGGGATTTTTTTGAATGCTTCTTTCAGGATGCCGTGACGATCGCTCAAGAATTGGAACTCGTGCTCACCAGTAAAGAAGGGGGCAAGGAGATCGGGCGGGTGCGGATGACGGGGGTTCCCCACCATGCCCTCGAACGGTATAGCGCGATGCTGGTGGAAAAGGGCTACGCGATCGCCATCTGTGACCAAGTGGAAGATGCCGCCGCCGCGGCCGCCGAAAAGCGGATGGTACGGCGGGAAGTGCAGCAATTGCTGACGCCGGGAACGCTGACCGAGGAGGGGATGCTCACAGCGCGGCGGAATAATTTTCTGGCGGCGGTGGTGATTGTCAAGCAGCATTGGGGGCTGGCCTACGCAGACATCACCACGGGGGAATTTTTCACCACCCAAAGCCAAGGGATGGAGGCGTTGGGGATGGAGTTGGAGCGATTACACCCATCGGAGGTGCTGTTGCCGACGGATGCGCCGGATGTGGGGCGGTTGCTGCGACCGGGGCAACAGAGTGAGCTAGTGCCGCCGGAACTGCCGACGGACTTGTGCTACACGACGCGATCGCAACGCTATTTCAACGCCACCGAAGCCCGCAATCGGATCTGCGAAACCTTTAATCTCCGTTCTTTAGAGGGGATTGGCTGTGAGGGGAAAACCCTGGCGATCCGGGTGGCGGGGGGACTGTTGGAGTATATCGAAGACACCCAAAAAGAGCGCAGCATCCCGCTTCAACCGTTGAAAACCTACGCCCTGACGGATTATTTAATCTTAGATTCCCAAACGCGGCGCAATTTGGAATTAATGGAGACGGTGCGCGATCGCACCTTTACCGGATCACTCCTGTGGGCGTTGGATCACACCAATACCGCCATGGGCGGGCGGGCATTGCGGCGTTGGTTCCTCGAACCGTTGCTCGATCAGCGCGGCATCATTGCCCGCCAAGACACGATCGCCGAAATCCTCACTAACAACACCCTCCGCACCACCCTTAAAGAAGAACTGCGGCAATTCTATGACCTCGAACGCCTCAGCGGTCGGGCCGCCGCCGAACGGGCTAACGCGCGGGAATTGGTCAACCTCGCAGATTCCCTCGTGCGGCTCTCGCAGCTATCGGAGTTGGCCCAGCACGGTCAATCCCCCTACCTGAAGGCCCTCCACCACATCCCGCCGGACTTGGAACAAATGGGACGGCATGTGTTGGAGCGCATCGTGGACGCGCCGCCCCTGCATATTAAGGAAGGGGGCGTGATTCGCGCCGGGATTGATCCCCGTTTGGATGAACGCCGCCAACAGTTGAACGCTGATCAGCAATGGTTGGCGGATTTGGAGGTGAGCGAGCGGGAACGCACCGGGGTGAACAAGCTCAAAGTGGGCTATAACAAGACTTTTGGCTATTATCTCAGTCTGCCGCGATCGCAAGCTGCCGCCGCCCCGGACGACTACACCCGCAAACAAACCCTCGCCAACGAAGAACGCTACATCACCCCCGACCTCAAAGAATGCGAAACCCGCATCCTCACCGCCCAGGATGACCTCAACGAGATTGAATATGAGATTTTCCAGGAGTTGCGATCGCTGATCGGAACCCACGCCCAAAGCATCCGCGACATCGCCAAAGCCGTGGCCGCCCTGGATGTCCTCGTCGGCTTAGCGGACGTGGCCCTAGAACAGGGCTATTGTCGCCCCGAAATCACCACCGGCCGCGAGATTGAAATCATCGCCGGACGGCATCCCGTCGTGGAAAAACGGATCAAGCGCGAATTTTTCGTCCCCAACTCCACCCAAATGGGCTACACCCCATCCGCACCGGAGCACCCCGATCTGATCGTCCTCACCGGCCCCAACGCCAGCGGCAAAAGTTGCTATCTCCGTCAAGTGGGACTCATCCAAATCATGGCGCAAACCGGGAGTTTCGTCCCCGCGACGCAAGCCCGGTTGGGAATTTGCGATCGCGTCTTCACCCGTGTCGGCGCAGTGGACGACCTCGCCACCGGCCAATCCACCTTCATGGTGGAAATGAACGAAACCGCCAACATCCTCAACCACGCCACCGAAAACTCCCTCGTCCTCCTCGACGAAATCGGTCGCGGCACTGCCACCTTTGACGGCCTCTCCATCGCCTGGTCTGTGGCTGAATACCTCGCCCAAACCCTCCGCGCCCGCACCATCTTCGCCACCCACTACCACGAACTCAACGAACTCGAAACCCTCCTCCCCAACGTCAAAAACTACCAAGTCACCGTCAAGGAACTCCCCGACAAAATCATCTTTCTCCACCAAGTCCAACCCGGCGGCGCGGATCGTTCCTACGGCATCGAAGCGGGCCGCCTAGCCGGTCTCCCCGATGTGGTCATTCAACGGGCGGAACAAGTCATGGCCCAAATCGAAAAACACAGTAAAATTGCCGTCGGCCTCCGCAAAGGCAACCCCAAACGCAAACCCGAACCTACCCCCAAATCCAACCCCACCCCCGAACAACTCGACATTTTCGGTTAATCCACCCACCTCAAGGGGCCCTATCCTAACGCCGCACCACACTAAACAGCTAGGGAGCATCACTAAACAGCTAGGGAGCGAGACGCTCCCACTCCAGTTATCGTGGTTATCGTAGTGGAA
>CAZCWE010000449.1:0-1441 GCA_964502285.1 uncultured Spirulina sp.
CCGACAACGGCAAACCCGCCCCCCGTGTCGAATCCAATACCACCCCCTTCGTCCTCCGTCCCACGGTGGAACGTCTGACGGTGGGGGAACTGAACGGCACAGCGCGGCGGGGTCGCAACGGCACGATCACCGTCCAGAGCAATCTCCCCATCCTGCCGGATCAGCGCGTTACCCTCTCACTCAATGAGTGGTCTACGAATGAACCGGCGACGTACCTCTTTGAAGCCTTGGCCCGGGATGCGATCGCCACCATTGTCGATGTGCCAATCAAAAACGTGAAGCCAGGGGACTATCTCGTTCGCCTCCATGTCGATGGGGCCGAGAGTTGCTTAGAGGTAGACCAAGACCCAGAGAGTGATACCTACGGTTGGTACATCGGCCCCCGCTTACTGATCGTTTAAACCTAGATCACTCTCGCCGATATCACTGTTATTTTTTATCAACCCGATTACGAGGGATTATAATGGCAGACTATTTTGTGAAGGTTGCCGGATTGGGATTTATCCATAAAAACTGGCAACCGGAAGAACCCCGCTTCTGTACAAATCAAACCCAAGCCAAGACCTGGAAGACGCGCCAAGCCGCCATTGGTTTTGGTTCTGAGCATCTGACCCCCCGCCTCAAAATTGGTTGGGAACTCTGGGAACTCGATGACGAGGGCCTAGAACCGATCATTTTGCCCCGGTCTCTGTTTGAAAGCCAGCGCGGCTAGGCTGCGGCCCGGATCGCGCCCATTGCGGCACGTGATGATCCGTGAAGCAACCCGACGATCGGCATGAAGTTCTATAATTAGACCTTGTTAAGCGCAGCATTATAGGGAAATCCAAGTGTTTCACCTCAGTGGTTACGAATATTTTTTAGGCTTTCTCCTGATCGCCAGTTCCGTTCCGATCTTGTCGCTGATTGCGTCGAAAATTTTGCGCCCTCGTACCGGTGGGCCAGAACGGCGCACCACCTACGAATCGGGGATGGAGCCCATTGGCGGAGCATGGATTCAGTTCAACATCCGTTACTATATGTTCGCCCTGGTTTTTGTGGTCTTCGATGTTGAAACTGTGTTTCTCTACCCGTGGGCCGTCGCCTTCAGTCAATTGGGTTTGCTAGCCTTTATAGAAGCCCTCATCTTCATTGCAATTTTGGTTGTTGCCTTGGTGTATGCATGGCGTAAAGGAGCCTTAGAGTGGTCATGAGCTTAGAACAACAAAACGTTGAAAAAATCTTAAACCCTGTGTCCCGCACAGGGGTTACCCAAGACTTATCGGAAAATATTGTCCTCACCACCGTAGACGACCTCTACAACTGGGCGAAGCTGTCCAGTTTGTGGCCATTGCTCTACGGAACGGCCTGTTGTTTTATCGAGTTTGCCGCGATGATCGGCTCTCGGTTTGACTTCGATCGCTTCGGCCTCGTACCCCGTTCGAGTCCCCGGCAGGCGGATTTA
>CAZCWE010000449.1:1451-3468 GCA_964502285.1 uncultured Spirulina sp.
GCCGAGCAGCGTGGTGCTCACCGAGTTCCCGGCTTTGACATCCGTGGCGACGGTCGTTTCCCGGCCCGTCTTGAAGTGCAATCCGGCGTCGAGCGCCGGGACGATCACGATGAAAATGGCCCCGGCTTTGGTGCGGCTCTACGAAGAAATGCCCGAACCCAAGTATGTGATCGCCATGGGAGCCTGTACGATTACCGGCGGTATGTTCAGTGTTGATTCGCCCAGTGCCGTGCGCGGTGTGGATAAGTTGATCCCGGTGGATGTCTATATTCCGGGGTGTCCGCCTCGGCCCGAAGCGATTATGGATGCGATCGTGAAGCTGCGGAAAAAGGTGGCGAATGAGTCGATCCAAGAGCGGGCAACGGTGCTCGAACAGCAGCATGAATATTACTGCACGACCCACAATATGAAGGTGACGGAGCCGATTTTGACGGGGGAATATTTGCGATCGCCCGATCGCCAAGCCCCCACCAAAGAGCTTACCGAAGCCTATGGGCTGCCCATTGCCCCCACCCGTCAAGATGTGAAAGAAGAGGTTGATCGTGGCTGAAGACAACACGCCTAACAACGCCCCTGAAGAAGAATCCACCGCCCTCGTCGCGGGCCCGGCCTCGTCGTGGCTCACGGAAAATGGCTTTGACCATGGCTTGCTCGAACCGGATCACCTCGGCATTGAGATGATCCAAGTGGATGCCAAGGTACTCCTGCCCATCTGCACCGCCTTGCGGGCTTACGGGTTCAACTATTTGCAATGTCAAGGCGGCTATGATCTTGGCCCCGGTCAAGAACTCGTCAGCTTCTACCATCTGGTGAAAGTGAGCGACGATGCCGAGAGTACCGAAGAAATCCGGGTGAAAGTGTTCGTGCCTCGCGATAATCCCCATGTGCCTTCGGTGTACTGGATTTGGAAGGCGGCCGACTGGCAAGAGCGGGAAACCTACGATATGTATGGCATCGTCTATGACGGCCATCCCAACTTGAAGCGGCTCTTGATGCCGGAAGATTGGATCGGTTGGCCGCTGCGGAAGGACTACATTTCGCCCGACTTCTACGAGTTGCAGGATGCCCATTAGGGGCGATCGCACCTCCTGAGCCGTCCCAATGTAAAAAGAGTGAGTGTCCATAACGCTCGCTCTTTTTGCGTGGGGCGGATTAGACCGCAGCCGTGAATTATAGCAGTGGACAAGTTTGTTAGGACATTTAATCAGCGCACCCTGAGCGGAGTCGAAGGGTAAGCGGCCGGGCTTCGACTCCGCTCAGCCCTCGACAGTATCTTTTGAGAAAAAGGGAACTTAGGTGTCCTAAACTTTGTGACTACTGCTATATCTTCAGCGGGGTGCTGCTTGGCCGAAACTAGATCAGAGCCTCGTCACGCTGCATCAGTCGCGATTGTTGGCGAACCTCTTTAACCATGATCGCCCGTTGCAGCCGGACAAAGGCCTGAATATCATCACGGCCGTACTTGGTGGTTTGCAGGAGATGACGGAGACAATTCTCATCTTCACAGCTTAGATATCCTGTTGCGATCGCATCCTGAACGACATTTTGAATTAAACCCATCACCCAGAACTCCTGTTTCAGGTTGTTTGATGATTATTCTCTTCTCGAAGATATATCTAGGAAAAACGCATTTAATTATGCGCTTCTGAATCAAACAGCGACGTTAATTGATGAAAGCAGTTACGCAATGACCCTGCGTTTGAATAACTTCTAAGTTTGCGCCAAATAACGTTGTGTTGAGCGCTATTTAAACCGCAATGTCAAGACAGTTTTTAGAGGTTCCCACTCAAAAGCTAGTGGAATCTAGCAGATATCGTTGTATCAAACAACACAATTCAATCTGTTTTGCGCCAAGTTCCAGATCTCGGTGTGGCCGAGCCAAACGTTTAGCTCGGATAGACAAAACCCCACAAGTAATCCTGCGGGGTTTTGGCGGTATGATCTGAATTGAAATAGCGGGCGAGGAGGGATTCGAACCCCCGACACCGTGGTCCGTAGCCACGTGCTCTAGTCCACT
>CAZCWE010000450.1:0-3466 GCA_964502285.1 uncultured Spirulina sp.
CCCCGGCCTTGTTCAACACCGAGAAATTGGAAACAGGAACTCGAAGAAAAGGGATGGTCAATGAATGTAAAGGATAGAGAAAATCAGGCATCGTCATCGAATTCCTAGATTCGCAGGACATAAGTTCCGTGCTGCTTGTCTGTCGTCCGCTAGTCCCACACACCTCAATGTGGAATCTACGACAGGATCAGAGCGCAACGGATTAAACAGACTGCCTTCAAAATTTTTTGAGTTTTCTGGTAATCCCCATACACGTCCCTAAGCGCGGCGGGTTTTTTGATGGGGGTGCGATCGCTCAATCAGCGGCCAACATTTCGATCGCCGCAGCCCGCCAACGATTCACCTGCACCCCTCGATTCACAAAAGAAGAGATTTCTCCAGTCGGCAAGGGCATTTCCTCCGCAAACTCGATCGACCCGGAATGCAGCCCCACAATGTGATAGGTGTTGTCATCCCGCTGCACAAAAAGCGCACTGCCCGACGCGCCGAAGTTAGTATCGCATTGATGGAGCAACGCTCCGGCTAAGGGGTCAACGTTCCGCACTCCAAAAATGGTGCAATCAAAACTCACGCCTGCGGTCTCCCCTGACTTGCCAAATTCTGGCCGGTCTTCGGTAGGAAAATCATAGGAATAGCCCGCCACTCGTACCTTGCCCGCCAAGCGATTGACAATGCCGAGATTGGTGAAGTCAAGGTCGAGCCAGGGCAGATAACCCGCCTGTTCACCAAGGGGTTGATCTAGGCGCAACACCGCCCAATCATTCGCGGGGTTTTGATCCTCTTTCCAGCCATAGTCATAGGCGATCACTTGGGCGGTGGCTTGTTCTTTGCCCTGGATCATGTTGGCGTGAAAGACTAAGCGATCGCGCCGGGTTTCATACTCTTCTGGGGTGATCACTTCCTCGGTCTCCGCATCCAGCAGACAATGGGAATTCGTCAACACCACATCGGGGCCAATCAAGGTTCCGGTACACCAACCTTGCACATTGCCCGCCGCATCTAGCCAATCCAGACGACCGATCGCGCTATAGGGATAGGCCCGCATCAGGACAGGCGTGCGCTCATCCTCACCAATCACCGCCCGCGTATTCTGAGCCGGATCATCAACCACCGGCAGATCATCGGGCTGGAAGCCTTGGCTCTCGTCAAGTTGAACTCCCAGTTCTTCCAAGTCTGCACTGTTGACCGAGAGAGTCGATTCATCTTGACCCTGCACCGTTTGGATCGAGAGGGTTAGGAGGAGGCTGCTTGTTGCGATCGCAACCCAAAGAGACTGTTTCATGAATTTTATTGAGCAAAGATACGCCCGCCATTGTGGCTCATTTTTTTATCTTTTGCAAAACTGCGAAATTGTTGTTTGAGCGTCCTGTAACTGGGTTTAAGGGTAAGTCGAGAATCCCCAAAAATGACCTTCAAAATACTTCAGTGAGCAGGGCGGAAATGGGTGCGATCGCGTTCCAAAAAACCATAACGAAAAAAAAAATTCGGCGAAAGTGCGAAAACAAGAGTTGAGCGTCCTGTAAATCAATAAGGTCATTTAGTGTAAAACGAGAGGATTAAATATGATGCGTTTAGCAATGAAGTTGTGGGGTGGCGTGTTGACCGGGGCGTTGTGCGTGGTGCTGCCGGGCCTGGATTTCGCTCAACCGTCACAGGTGGCAATGGCGCAAACCGTCGAAGATCAACAAGCAGAAGCAGAGCGGTTGATGAAAGCCGGAGGTGAAGATCTCAAAGCGCGGAACTACCAAGCAGCACTGACCGGTCTGCAACAGGCCTACACTCTCTATCGCGAGATTGAAGATGTCGCAGGCATGATCCAAACCGCGTTACTTTTGGGCTATGCTCACGCCGGTTTAGGAAACACAGACCAAGCTCGCGGCATTTTTCAAGGACTGTTAGATCTGGCGATCGAAAAAGACTTTCAATGGTTAGAAGACAAAGCCCGCCAAGGTCTACAAATCGTACAACGTATTACTGCTGAATAATGCTCACTCCTGCTGAGACGAACCCCTTGTTTCAGCAGGCAGCGATCGCTGCCGGTCGCGATTGGGTAGCGGGGATTTTGGTGGTGGGGCTGCCGAGTGGCGCGATCGCTTTTACGAAACCGGAGGACGCACCACCAGCCAACTAAAGAGTTCCCCAACCTATTCCATTTGCATTGTCGGTTGCCAGGTTCAACGCAACAATTTTCGGGACAAAGTGCGAAAACGGGGGTTGAGCGTCCTGTCACTGGATCAGGTCATGATTGTGAATGTGGAGGATTAATGATGATGCGCTTATCAACCAAGGTGTGGAGTGGTTTGGTGACGGGGGTTTTGATTTTTGGGTTGCCGGATGGGGTGACGAGTTTGAATTTTTTTGGCTTTACGCCTATTGATTGGGAATAACAGTTAAATATCGCTGTGCGCCATAGAAACACACATCAAATGCTTGCAGAAAGTTTGTCCGACCCAGCAGTAATGGCACATCATCCGATTCACTCCAAGCAAAAACTAAACGAACGGGCGTAAAGTTTGCGATTGTAGCCTGGAGTAATAATCCTCTCGCTTCAGTGGCCGCCAGATTGCCCGCGAGGGTGACAACCGTAGTTTGCTCCCGCCAAATTGCACCCAACTGAATACCGATGTTGTGGGGTAGGACGTTAACGCTTGCCCCTGTGTCCAGCAGGGTTTCAACGGTTAGGCTCTGTTGTTGATGGGAAAGGGTAAGGGGAATTTGCGGAACAAAGTCTGTCACCCCAAAGGCATCCGCACGTTCGACGAAGTCAAATCGCTGGGGTTTACTCATCGGTGGATTCGGAGTCGAGCAGTTGACTGAGTTGGTGAGCGGCTTGGTGAGAGTTGAGGGGTGTGAGTATGGTATAGGTAGCGTTGGGTTTGAGGGTGGGATCGGTGGATTGGGGTGGGGTGGGTGTTGACCAGAGCAGGGAACGCAAAATCGTGCCCATGAGCAACCACCGCTCACGCACAGATAGATGTGGTATGGCTTCTTGGATCTGGCTGGGGGTCATAGTGGGGCGGCAAGGGGTGGATGAATCTAGATTTATTGTATTGCAAGTGGTCAGTGGTTCTGGTCAATGCACTCATCCACAATTTTTCTGCCCAAGTGCGAAAACGTGGGTTGAGCGTCCTGTCACTGGGTAATTGTAGGGGCTGGGTCTCCCTGCCCGGTTGTTGTTTTGCTTTTTAACCGGGCATTACAGCGGTTCCGCCCAGTCCGTCGGGGATTGAAATCCCCGCCTCAGAGCGAAAACCCGTTCAAACGGGTTCCACAGTGGGCTTCAGCCCACTTTCGCTATGAGCCAAGAACTTCAGTTCTTGGCGGTTGGGGCTGCAACGCAGTCAGTGCTGACTGCCCCAAACCCATTCCGCGATCAACCGACCCACCCCAAAAAACTTTTTTTGGGAAAGTTGCGAAAACGTGGGTTGAGCGTCCTGTCACTGGGTAATTGTAGGGGCTGGGTCTC
>CAZCWE010000451.1:0-3462 GCA_964502285.1 uncultured Spirulina sp.
GATGCGGAGGGTGCTGTTGGTTTCGATGGGGTAGAAGCGACCGCGATCGCTGATTACCTCCGTGATTTGAGGTTGACCGGTGAGGGGGGATGTGCCGCCGTATTGGCGATCGCTCACCGGTAGCGGTGCGTCGCCCGTGGCTTCCCCTTCGATCATCGCCACTGTGGCTTTGTAGGCCACCGACAAACAGTAGGGGGTTTGGAAAAAGACCGACCACACCTTCGACAGTTCATCCAGGGTCAAATCCAGAGGCATGAAAGCAATTTCGGCAAACTGTTCGGACAGGTCAGAGTTGGTGAGATAGTCCAAATTGGCATCTTCGAGGGTGTCGTGAATGAGTTCTCGCGAAATAATTTCGTAGTCCGTCAGGGTGCGGATCACGCTGCCGAGGAGGCGTTGGGGTTCGAGTTCCGCGTCGTTGCCGTAGCAGCTAATCATGTAGTGCATATCAACGGCCGTGCGCGATCGCACCGCTCCCTCGCCGCGACGATTGCGGCGCTGAATTTCCGCACTGTTGCCCCACATATAATTAAGCGGCACATGGTAGAGGAAAATATTCACCCCTGTCGTTGGGGTTGCCGTGCCGATACTGTCCGGGCGCAGTGTGGTGACCCGTGCCCCACTGACATCGGCTTGGATGGTGGATTGAATAATCCGCTGGAGAGTGGCGGTAACAGTGGCGATCGCAAGATGATTACTCATGAAGAGAAAACGGCAGTATTCGGATTTAGGCTAGGGGGAATCGGCCAGAAACGCGGCTCAATTCAACATTTCTTTGCATCGGGACAATCCCTAGGGTTTGATCAACCCTAAGCGTAAAGCCTTGACGATGGCTTGGGTACGACTGGAGACCCCTAATTTGTCAAAAATCGAGGTGAGATGGGCTTTCACCGTCGCCACCGTCACGAACAGATGACGGGCGATCTGGGTATTCGGCTCCCCTTGGACGAGCCAATACAGCACATCCTGCTCCCGCTCCGTCAAATGCAAAGACTTCACCAAGGGCAGGGATTGACTGGCAAGATCCTGAAAGCGGCGAAAAAAACAGGTCGCCACTTCGGGAGCCAAATAGATTTTGCCGGCTAAGACCGTGGCGATCGCCTCCGGGAGTTGCTCGGTGAGGGCCTCTTTAAACACATAGCCCCGCGCCCCACTTTGCATCGCCAGAAAAATCCACTGATCATCCTGATGGGCCGAGAGCACCACCACATCCCCCCCGTAGTTCTGTTCCTTGAGTTGCAACAGGGCATCAATGCCGTTGAGGTGGGGTAACTCCATATCGAGCAGAATCATATCGGGCTGTCGGGTCTCGATCAGTTCTAACCCCTGTGCGACAGAATCCGCCTCGCCCACCACCTGCACCCTCGCCACCGCATCGGCGCAGGACAGGCCGAGAAAGCGGCGCAGGCCCTGCCGAAACAGCGGCTCATCGTCAATCAACAGCACAGAAACCGAGTCCGCGACGGTGTTCATAGACAAAACTCCCCTAACACGCCCAACGCCCCTGCATCCGCTGCATGGGGCAAGGTGATCTGGAATTCTGCGCCGCCTGGGGGACGATTTTCAACGCAGATCGTGCCGTGGTGTTCGTGGATGATATCGGCGGCGATCGCTAACCCTAACCCCGTTCCCCCCGCTCGCTGGGAATAAAACGGCTCAAAAATGTGGGGCAACACCGTCGGCGCAATCCCCGGCCCTTGATCGGCGATCGCAATCTGCACCCAATCCCCCGCCACCCAGCCCCGACAATGCACCGTTCCCCCCGCTGGGCTAAACTCCAGCGCATTGGTCACGACAATCTCTAACACCTGTTTCAACTTCCACGGATCAACCCAAATCCAGAGCGGCTGAGTGGCGATCGCCAACTGTACCCGCTGCTCCGTCAACCGGGGCCGCAACATCGTTTCGAGATCCACAAACACCTGCTGTAGATTCGTCGCCGTCAAGTGCAGCGATTGCGGCCCGTGCAAATCGAGTAATTTTTTGAGATTGTCACTCAATTCCGTCGCCGTGATCCGAATCACATCGGCTTGGGACTGGAGGGTTTCATCGGCTAACCCCAGTTTGAGATTTTCAGCGTAGAGGCGAATCAGCGCCAGGGGGCTGCGCAGTTGATGTTTCCCCCGCTGGAGGGTTTGCTGGAGGGTGTCGAGGCGCTGCTGTTGGTGGGTGAGGGTCTGGTTGACGTGGGCGTAGTGACAGAGGAGGCTGAGGAGTTGTTCGAGGTAGTGGGTTTGGTTACTGGACAGCCGTTTTTCGCACCACAACGCCGCATAGTGAGGCATTGCGCCCGCACTGGGCAAGGGGTAATGGTACAGAATGCCGAGGTCAGCGGGCTCGGTAATGGGGCGCACCATGGGGGTGAGGTGGCGGTGGCGGGAGGCCAAGGGGCGGATCGTGGTGGTGAAGCGGCTGGGTTTGCCTCGGCTGACCTGATGGCAATCGTGCTGAAGCTGGTGGAGATGTTCGGGGCTGTAGCGGGAGTGTTGAGGGTTACTGTGGCAGAGGGGGGTTGCGTTGGGGTCTTCTCTCACCCACCAGATAGCGATCGCTCGCGTCGCTAGCAACATCGAATCCAGGGTCTGGTGAGCCACGGCCTCTAGGTCAGACAGAGGCGGCGATGGGAGCGGCTCCGGAGCAGAGGGTTGAGCTGAAAACATACGAGGCAGAGGTGAGGGGCTTTCGACGCGAAACTCTGCGTACTGAATTGATTTAGACCTCCATAATAACCGCCGATTTCTCCAGACGCGAATGATTTTAGGGGGTCGAATTTTTTCCGTTCAAAGGTTTAAAAATTAGTCCTCCTCACCCTAAAGGCATGAGGAGTCTTAGATCGTTGGCTCAATTTAAGCTGAGAGATCAACGCACCTAACCCAGGGGGCTAATCTCCCTAGCGAACTAGACCAAATTGGGGGTTTGGTGGTGCGATCGCCACCAACGCCAGCCCACAGCGGCCCAATTACTGACCACACAGGTTAACCCCAACGCCGCCAAAATAAACGTCACCGGCGTGACCACCCCAATCATGAACCACGTTGAAACATGGAGAAACAAAATTATGGCAAAGCCAGTGCCCACCGTCGCTGCAGTGCAGAGGGTGGTGATCGGTTTTTGCCAATACAGCAATACTAAAGTGTAGATGGCGACCAAGAGTACACAGGGAATCAACACGGAACAGATCGCACCGCAGTGCATCCGGGAAAATTCGCTTAATTCTAGGAATAGACTCATTGCTAACACGCGCTTATCTAGGAAAATGATGACTGAACTGCTCATATCCTATCGCCTGAGTTACGCCAGCGAGTGCAAACATCTCAAAGTATGAACAAATCTGACCAAAACCAATGGGTTTCAAGCCCCGCCCCTTCGACATAGCTCAGGGCAAGCCTGACTTCGGCAAGCTCAGTCCTAGTCTAGGGCGACTTTAGGTAGAATAGCGCCATGAAAGTCCGATACCAGTAC
>CAZCWE010000452.1:0-3435 GCA_964502285.1 uncultured Spirulina sp.
CATCCTGCCAACAGGAGGGAACCGAGAGTCATCCAAACGGCAAAACGCATGGTATTCACTAGAATGATAATGATTCTCATTCTAGTCAGATTTGATCCCCATCGCAAGCCAATCCCCTCCGAACAGTCCCAACAATCCCCGCCGCGCCCTGTTATGCACCGTCATCCCAGAGTATATTAATGATAGTCATTCTCATTCTCACTTCCCCATGCTCGAAGTCCGCAATGTTACGGCCGCCTATCGCGATCGCTGGGCCATTCAAAACGTGTCCTTTGTGCTGCAACCGGGGCAAATGACGAACTTACTGGGCCCGAATGGGGCGGGGAAAAGCACGTTAATGAAGGTGCTCTTGGGGCTTGTGCCGCCCGTGAGCGGGTCGATGCTGTGGAATCATCAACCCTTCGCCGCGTATCGGCATCGTGTCGCCTATGTGCCACAGCGGACGGTGATTGATTGGGACTATCCGATTACGGTGCAGAATGTGGTGCGGATGGGACGGACGCGGCAAACGGGTTGGTTGCGGCGGTTTTCGGCGGCCTCGAATGCGATCGCTCACCACGCCCTCGATCGCGTTGGCATGGCGAACTACGCCCATCGTCAAATTGGCGAACTGTCCGGCGGTCAACAGCAGCGGGTTTTTATTGCCCGTGCCCTAGCCCAAGAAGCGGATCTCTTCTTTCTCGATGAACCCTTTGCCGGGGTGGATCAAACCACCGAAACGGTCTTATTTGATCTCTTTGCCGAATTGAAAGCCGCCGGCAAAACCCTGCTGGTGATTAGTCACGATTTCGGCGACACCCTCGCCCATTACGATCAATTTCTCTTGCTCAATCAAACCCTGATCGCCGCCGGGAACCAAAGCGAAGTGATTTGTCCGGCTTGCCTCGAACAAGCCTACGGGAAACGCTTCTATCTCGCAGCGGCCTAGGAATCTGCGATGACTGCGTTGCTTGAATGGCTCCTTGATCCGTTGCAATTTGCCTTTATGCGCGATGCCCTGGCGATGGGGGTGGTGCTGGGGATTCTCTGCGCAGTGACGGGGAGTTACTTGATTGTGCAGCAGATGAGCATGATCGGCGGGGTGATTTCCCATTCCATTGTGCCGGGCCTGTCGCTCGCGTTTTTTCTGGGGATTGATTTGGGGGTTGGGGCGTTTATTGCCGGGGTGCTGAGTGCGATCTGTGTGGCGGTGTTGGAGCAGCGATCGCGCCTCAAAGTCGATGCCGCCATGTCCCTCACCCTGACCACCTTTCTCGCCTTGGGAATCTTGCTGATTAGCCTCTTGGAAACCAATCAGGTGGATCTGTCGAGCCTGCTGTTTGGCGATATTTTGGGGGTGACGCGAGGGGATCTGTGGCGCACGATCGCGATCGCAGCTCTGATCATCACGTTGGTCAAACTCTTTTATAAAGAACTGCTCTTTTACAGCTTCGATCCCCTCGGCGCTCAGGCCAGCGGTCTCCCCGTCCAGTGGCTCTATATGGGACTGATCAGCGCCATCACCCTCACCATTGTCGCCACGATGCAAGTGGTGGGCGTGTTGCTCGTGATGGCGTTACTGGTGGGGCCAGCGATTACAGCCTATTTACTGGTGAAAGAGCTGCATCAAATGATGTGGGTGGGGGCGGTCTTGGGCGCGATCGCCAGCATCAGCGGCATGTATGCCAGTTACTATCTAGACTTACCTTCAGGGCCTGCGATCGTCATGGCCATTTTCGGCGGTTTTCTCCTCGCGCTCCTGTTCAGCCCCCGCCACGGTTTTCTGACTCGCCGCCTGCGATCGCCCCGCACCCCAGACTAAGCGGGTCACGCGCTGGGTGAGAGGGACTAGCGGCGCGATCGCCTCCCCAAGACCCGTTTCGCCACCCACCACGACCCCAACGCACAGACCACACTGGCCAACAACGCCCACCCCATCGGATGCAACGAAATCCCCCCCAGCGTCACCCGTTCTGTCTTCGGCTGCACGATCAACCCTGAACTCGACGCGACGATCGCCCCTGCCGTAATCCCAATCCCTACCGCTTGGATTTGGTGTTCGAGGGCGCGATCGCGCTCGGCTTGGTCAATCTCTACAATGCCGCGAATGGATGCGATCGCTTTTGTCACCAACTGCGAACCCTGATCAAAATAGCCTAAATCTCCGAGAATTTGATGCTGTAATGTTGGTGCGATCGTTTCGCCAAATACCGCAAGCACCGTTAAATCATGGGGGCGTGTTTGGGTCGCAATTTTGTCTAACACCCCTTGATAATCATGGGTATTAATCTCAATCGTGAGGGCGCGATTTTTGAATGTCGTCAAGCCATCAATATAATTAAGATCCAATTTAGGCAAAGCCTTTAACTGTTGCTTCAGATGGGTCAAGTTTTGCTGAGACAGTTGGGGAGTTTGCTCAAAATCTGGTAAATCTTGGCTCAGATGATTCACCGTTTGCCGAATCTTTTGATACTTTGCTTTTAGGTCGGCAAATTCTAGGCGGCTGTAGCGGTAAGCTGTAGCGATTTTATGACGATAAAACCACAAATCAATCAGATCAAGGTAGCAGTCTCCCAAGCAATAATCCGCTGTTTTATCAATAAAAAGCCACACTAAATAATGCTCTATCGTTCCGGCTGAATTGGGATATTTTGGCGAACCATATTCATAAATGGGGCTACCGAAGAGTTGACCCGATTGATACAGTAGCGGCACATTTTTACCGCCTAAGAATTGATTGATAATTTGATGGGCGATCGCTTGCCAATTTTCTCGCTGCTCTTTTTCAGGATGCTCTAGCCATGCGGTGAGCAGAATTGTTTGTCCGAGATTACTCCTGAGTGTTTCAGGGCGAAAAATCTGATTAGGATTAAACTGGGAAAAAATATCCAAATCAACAGATTTCGTCCGTTGCTCGCCGCGCTTTTCCGGAATCCGCAAATTGAGCGCCAAGCCATAGCTGTCATACAACAAAATCGGACAGGCTAAACCTGTAATCGACTGTTTGCGTAAATTTCCCGTTAACGCTTTAAAGACAGCCTTGGGGCTGCCTGGATGTAAATAGGCTTTGCGTCCGAGGGGGCGATCATTGCAAATTAACTTCAGCGGGAGATAGAAATGAGGTTGAATAAAATAGCGATAATAATGCCAGAGATGATCCGGGTTTTTATCTGCCAATTGAAAGGTGAAACAATGGAGGTTGGGGGCGTAGATTTGAGTGATCATCCCGGAGATTGATCATCTTTCTTTTGCTGTTGGCGTTCTTGCCGACACTTTTCCAGGGAATTGGTGATAATTTTCGCCTCTTGATTTTCGGGCGGGGCGGCCTGATTGCCGAGTTCACGATTCTCTGCAACAAACGCAGAGAGAATATCTTTGTCAGCTTTGGTGAGTGCTTTAAACCCTTAGTGGTGCAGAAAAGTAGTAGAAGTAGGCGAAAGCAAGACCAATCAAGGC
>CAZCWE010000453.1:0-3431 GCA_964502285.1 uncultured Spirulina sp.
CGTGATCTTGCGATCGCGCATCTGTTGATTTAACTGCACCCGTGCCTGAGCCGTTCGCGCCCAGAGCATTATCCCCGATGTGCCCCGCCCTAAGCGATGGATCGGCGCAATGTCCGGCTCGATGCGTTTCAACTGATGCAGCAGGGTGTGGTCTAAAAAACCGCCTCCCGGCAGCACGGGCAATCCGGCCGGTTTATGCACGAGGAGGAACGTGCGATCGCGCTGCAAAATTTCAAAATTCAGCGGCGCAGCGGGTTCCTGCCACGGGGGGCGATGGTAGCTCAGGGTTTGCCCAGCGGTGAGGACGGTATCAAGGGTAACGGGTTGATCATCAAGGCGCATTTGATCGGCGAGGATGCGATCGCGCCACTGGGCCTCGCTCCAATGGGGATACGCCTGGGTATAAAACGCCAACACCGTCTGACCAGCATGGCGAGCCCGAATGCGATCGTGGTACACCCAGCCCTGATTTAACACCCCATCCCCCCAAACACCCGAAGCATCGCTGGTATGATGAACAACAGTCTTAATTTTAGAACTCTTCATGCGTTGCGCCATCATTAGCCGAGCTGGACAAGTCCTCGCCCGTGGACAGTTGATCCTCACTCCGATCGAGGATGGGGAATGGCGGCTCGACTTGCAAACCGATGGCGGGCGGCATATCCAAGGCGGCCCCGTGAGCGAAGATGGCAGCATGACCGCCGCCAGCCAGATTTTATTTGATCAATTCTTTGATGTGTGGGGCATGAGCAACCTAACGCTCAATGTCACCCTCCGCTAACCTAAATCCGAGGGCTGAGCGGAGTCGAAGCCCGGCTGCTTACCCTTCGACTTCGCTCAGGGTGCGCTGGGTTGAAGTCCGGCTGCTTACCCTATCCCTAACGGGAGGCTTCGCCAACGACTTCGCTCAGGGTGCGCTTAATTTTTAGCCGCTAAACCCTAAGCGCCGGGAATTTCTGACACATGACTTTCCAACTCTTCCACTGAAAAGCGGGTGACTTCTTCCCATTCCTGCACCGAAAAATCGTAGCCCAATTCCTGAGCCATCGCCACAAAGGCTTCCGGATTCACAGCGGTATTGAGGCGATCGCGCAAACTCTGATCCTGTTGCGCCGCTTGGAATAGGCGTTTTACTTCCGTCTTAGCCATAGTGAGAAACCTAAAAAATGTACGTTGAGCATCGACCAGCACAGGGACGAAATCCCTCCACACGCTAGCAAACCCCCCGAATTAACCGCAAATGTCCCTCATAAACGGTAACGCCTTCGTCACAATCGTTCATAAAATGCCCCCGCCTCTGCCCAGAATCTGACAAAATTTAACTTCAAGTCCCTTCGAGTCATCCCCTTACCCGCGAGATTATGACTGCGTCTGTCGCCCCCCACAAAAAAGCCAAAGCCCTCAAACCCGGTAGCCGTCGCCCCGCCAAAGAACTCTGTAGCGAGTGCGGTCTCTGCGACACCTACTACGTCCACTACGTCAAAGAGGCCTGCGCCTTCCTCAACCAACAGATGGCAGAATTGGAAGCCGCCGCCCATGCCCGCAGCCGCGATCTCGACAATGCCGACGAACTGTATTTTGGGGTGCATCAGCAGATGATGGCCGCCCGCAAGACCGAGCCCATCGAAGGCGCACAGTGGACGGGGATCGTCAGCACGATCGCCTGCGAAATGTTGACCCGGAACCTCGTCGAAGGGGTGGTCTGTGTGCAAAATACGGAGAGCGATCGCTTCCAGCCGATGCCCGTCATCGCCCGCACCCCCGCAGAAGTCCTCGCCGCCCGCGTCAACAAACCCACTCTCTCCCCTAATCTCTCCGTTTTAGAACAAATCGAGCAGTCTGGGTTAAAACGGCTCCTCGTGATTGGTGTCGGTTGCCAAATCCAAGCCCTGCGGGCCGTCGAGCACCAATTGGGCCTTGAAAAACTCTACGTCCTTGGTACACCCTGCGTTGATAATGTGACACGGGACGGGCTCCAAAAATTCCTCGACACCACCAGCCGATCGCCCGAAACCGTGGTGCATTACGAATTTATGCAGGATTTTCGGGTGCATTTCAAACATTCCGACGGCACGACGGAAACCGTACCCTTTTTCGGTCTGAAGACCAACAAACTCAAAGATGTGTTTGCGCCCTCTTGTATGAGTTGTTTTGACTATGTGAACGGGCTGGCGGATTTGGTGGTGGGGTATATGGGTGCGCCCTTTGGGTGGCAGTGGATTGTGGTGCGCAATGATACCGGCCAGGAAATGCTCGATCTGATTCAAGACCAGATCGAAACTCAGGCGGTGATGTCAAAAGGCGATCGCAAAGCCGCCGTCCAACAAAGCATCCCCGCCTACGACAAAGGCGTGACCCTCCCGATGTGGGCCGCGCAACTGATGGGTGTGGTGATCGAACGCATCGGCCCGAAAGGCCTCGAATATGCCCGCTTCTCCATCGATTCCCACTTCACCCGCAACTATCTCTACGTCAAACGCAACCATCCCGAAAAACTCGCCGACCACGTCCCCGAATTCGCCCAGCGCATCGTTGATCAATACCAACTCCCGGATTAAGGCTCTCAAGTCAACCTGAGTCCATAGTCTTGTCCGAGTTCAAAGCTCATGCCGTCAATGCGATCGTCTCCAGGGCGATAGGACAAAATTTCTAAACCAATCGGTTCTCCAGTGTCAGAGTCCTTAAACAGGATGATGTCATCATCAAGTTCGGTGGCAATTTGATTTGGACGTGGGGTTTGCCAAAAAAATGCTCAGCAGTTCGGTTTCAGGTTCGTAAAAAACTTTTATCTGGGCCATACTTTTTCTCCTACTTTGATGGCATCAGTTTGATAAGCGGTGATTAAATGATAGTGGTAAAGAAGTAGTGAAAGGCGATTTTTGTGAGATTGACGTGATAGAAATAAGCCCTGTATATTGATCATGATGCGATTAGACCTTCATTTTCGGCATGAGTGGCTATAATGATCCTCAATAAATCTGACTTAATTCACCTCGATACCCCCCTATGACAGTTCATGATAATGCCCCTCGCCCTCCCTGTCCCTATTGTGGTTCTCGCGCCATCCTGAAAAACGGCAGTACTCATCATAAAAAGCAAAAGTTTCTCTGTAAAGACTGCCGCCGTCAGTTCATTGAGAATCCTCGGAAGAAAATCATATCTGAAGAGCAAAAGACCACCGTCAAAGATCTACTACTTGAATGTATTTCAATCGAAGCATCTCAAGGAGCAGAAATCATCCTAGAATGTGATGAGCTATGGTCTTACGTCAAGAGCAAAGAAAATCAGGAATGGATTTGGTTAGCTCTGGAGAGAAAAAACCGAAGAATTGTGGGGGCGTACATTGGGAATAGAAGTCGAGAGAGTGCGAAGAAGGTATGGGAATCGATTCCCGAAAGTTGGCAAAGAAGTTGTGTGGTCTACACGGATGG
>CAZCWE010000454.1:0-3429 GCA_964502285.1 uncultured Spirulina sp.
GAAGGGTGAGCGTCCGGACTCCGACGACCCTCAGCCCTCGGATTTACACCACCGCTTGCCACGCCCAGGCCAACCCCACCGCAACGATCGCACCAATGGCCGTATTAATCCCATTCACCACTTCATTCGTCAGCCAATCGTATTGCTCTTGTAAGGTTGCCCCGATCACACTTTCGAGATTCGTAGCGATGAAAGCCGCGATCGCACACCATCCCACCCCCAGCGGGTCAACCAGACCCACCGCCAACCCCACCAACGCAATTACCACCGAAGCTAAGGCCCCCGCGAGGGTTCCCTCTAAACTCACCGCCCCTTCCGTTCCCCGTGCCACGGGTTGCAGTGTGGTAATTAAAAACGTGCGTTTGCCGTAGGCCTTGCCCACTTCCGAGGCGGTGGTGTCGGATAATTTTGTGCTGAAACTGGCCACATAGCCCAGCGTCAGGAGGCTCGCCCCCGCTGGCCACAACGCCGCCCCCACCGCGCAGAGCGTCCCCACCAACGCCGACCCCCAAACATTTTCCGGGCCCCGCAGGCCGCCGCGTTTTTCGGCAATGCCTGCCGCTTCCTTTTGGGCCATGCCGATTTTTGTCACCCCAGACCCGACGAGAAAGTAAAACATCACCACACCGTAGCCCGGCCCTTGCAGCGTCCCCCACACCAACACCCCCAAAATCCAGGCGTGCAGATAGCCCATCGGCGTGAGGAGTTTTTTCGGGAGAATCCACGCCACGAGGATCAAAACGGTATTGAGTGCGATCGCCACTAGCCAAGCGTTACCCATGATCAAACCCCAAATCAAAATTCATTCCAGCCTATCCTAGAAACCCCAATGTTAGAATGCAGTCAAGGACTCTGGAAGGATGACCCATGTGTATTTGCATCAACTGCCACTACGTCGATCGCTGCACCACCTACCACGCTGTTGAGCACCAACATCAACAACCCCACCTCACCGAATCCCCCGATTTTGAAGCGATCGAGCCCAGCATCAACGTCAACATCCGCACCGGCACTGAATATGTGGAAATGGAATGGGATGTGGTCGGTTGCCACAGCTTCCGTGAAGAAGCCGGCAAGTGGATCAAACTGCGACCCGGTGAACCCGTCCCCACCTAAACCCGGCAGAACTCCCCCCTAAACCTATGGCCCTGGGCGATCAACTCTACGTTATCCGTCCGTTCCTCAATCTCAGCGGCGTGTACGAACATCACGGCATTGATTGCGGGGACGGCACAGTGATTCATTACCGCAAACCCAGCGAGGTGATCGAACGCACCGATCGCGCCACCTTCACCCAACATCAACCCGTTTACCGCAAAACCTACCCCACTGTGTTTATTCCGTCGGTGGTGGTGCAGCGGGCGGTCAGTCGTTTGGGGGAACAGCGGTATAATTTGCTCTTCAATAATTGCGAGCATTTCGCCACCTGGTGCAAAACGGGGGTGAGCCATAGCCAGCAGGTGAAGGATTTTATCCCCTGGATTACGACAACCCTCAACCCGGAACAGCTTGAAACGCCCCTAGATCAGGCCCTCCACGGCACGGAACACCAAAAAGCGAAGGCAGAACTAGACCGCGCCCTCACGAAAATTCGTGTGGTGTGGGATGATGTGCAACCTCGGTATAAGCAGGCAGCCCAGGAAGTGAAGGCGTGGGAAGCGATCGCACAACAATCGCTACGGCGCGATCGCGAAGACTTAGCCCGCGCCGCTCTCCATCGCAAAGTGCAGTATCAGAAGGACTGCGATCGCCTCGAAACGGAACTCCAAAAACTCGCCACCATGACGGAAACCCTGCTGCGCAACAGCCTCAAATTGCAGGGGACGTAGGGGCTTAACGGGACACAGTTTCCCGTGGGGGGGTGGAAAATTTGCGCTCCCAAGCTTCATGATTGGCGCGGGCATCTTGGACAATGGGCGAAGCAGACACCAACTGACAGGCGAGCCAATTCACAAAGGAGAGAGGGAACCGCAGCGGGCGCAGCACATCGAGGAACAGCACCGCCCGATAGCCGTCGGTGTCGTTCCAAACTTCGTGGTAATAGGTGTCGTCAAAAATCAGGCTTTTGCCCTCTTCCCAAACGGCGATTTGGTCGTCAATTTGGATGCGGCATTGCTCGCGGGGTTCGGGGACTTTGAGGGCGAGGTGATAGCGGATGAAGCCCTTGTGTTTGCCGCGATGGCGGGGGATATGTTTGCCGGGGGCGAGGATGGAAAAGAAGGCGACTTTTACGCCGGGGATGGTGTCGAGGAGTTTGGTGGTTTCGGGACAGCGATCGCAATTCCCCTGGGCGCGAAAATTGAACGCCCAGAAAAAATAGGTTTTCCAGCGATTATCGTTGGCAATGCGATATTGGCGTTTAGAAATGTCTTGGAAATTGGGGAGATCATCCACCCGTTCGAGGATTTGATCCAATTCCTGCCGGATCACGGGCCAATTCGCTTCGAGGGTCTCTGCCCAGGGAAATTGCTCTTTGGTGAAAAACACCGATTCGCCCACCTTGGAATAGCGCGGCACAATCTTCTCCGCCCAAGGCACAGCCTGTTCTAACCGTTTGACAATCCAACCCGTAACACGCTTCATAAACCCTCCGCCATTAATTCAGCACCCTAGTGTACAAAAAAATGGTTCACGATTGGGCGCGATCGCGATCCAATTCGTTCACTGGCTCCGGAGGAGACGAGGCGCAACCCTGAAGCGATCGCCGCACGTTAGAGCCATCGTTAATCTTGTTAAAACCTTCAACCAGCGCACCCTGAACAACCAGCGCACCCTGAACAACCAGCGCACCCTGAACAACCAGCGCACCCTGAGCGGAGTCGAAGGGTAAGCGGCCGGGTTTCGACTCCGCTCAGCCCTCTGATTACAAGCTCAGCCCTCTGATTACAAACTCAGCCCTCTGGATTCAGGGTAAGCGGCCGGGCTATCTCCTGCGGAGACGCGACGCGAACGACTCCGCTCAGCCCTCTGGATTCAGGGTAAGCGGCCGGGTTTCGACTCCGCTCAACCCTCTGATTACCCCTCTGACATGGCGGGCAACACTTCCACCCGCGCAAACTTCAACCCCGTCACCCCCTGCAAGGGTTCCACCAAGCCCATCGTCCGCTGCGAGGTGATCCAGCCCTCCCGCTCCAGGTAGCGCAGGTAGTGCTGATATTCGAGCCATTCCGATTCGGCGGAATAGACGATGGTGAGCATACCGGGTTGGGTGATGCGGGCTTGGTCTTGGGTGGAAATGGCTTTATCGATGCGCTTTTTGACGATTTCGTAGCGGGTGTCGCGGGTTCCCATCACGTCAAAGAGTTTTTCGGTTTGTTCGTCGTGGAAAATATCGACGGTGATATCTTGCACGAGGATGAGATGGGCGACTTGGAGGGGGTTGTCCTGTTCATCGCGGAGGTTGAAACAGGTGCGGGCGCAGTCGCAGAG
>CAZCWE010000455.1:0-1069 GCA_964502285.1 uncultured Spirulina sp.
TGGAACGGCCCTGATGCTCGGGGTCATATTTGTCTCTATGACTGTGTTTGTAAAACTGAAAATATCTACTTACGGCATCTTAGGATCTTTTGGCATTGGACTCGGAGTCTTTGCTTGGGAACAGGTGCTTAAACCGTATCAGAAACAGAGAATACAAACATTTCTTCATCCAGAAAATGATCCAATGGGACATGGGTATCAGATAATGCAGTCCAAAATCGCTGTGGGCAGCGGGGGAAAATTTGGGGCAGTTTTAAATAGGGCATGGCGATGTAGTAATTGGGGGGAACGCCCCGGTTGCCATAGTCGAGGTCGGTTTTGAGGTCGAGGAGGGTGAGATCCGGGCGGGCGAACATTTGGGCGATGTAGTGCGGCCCACCGAGGGCAAGGGTTGCACCGGGTTCAGCGTTGGCATTGACCCAGGCGATCGCTTCTCGCAAGCTCACGCCCCAATAGTCCGTTTCATAGAGTCCCTCCGCCGCTGGGAGACCGCCGGAAATGCGGTTGAAATAGACATACTGATGGGGATGGAGGGTGATCATCGTGACGGCGATCGCACTCATGGCCACCGTCACCGCACTCAGGGCCACAAACCGCTGCCACTGCCCCATCAACTGCTGATAACTCCAGATCAACCCCGTCGCCGCCAACACCGCCAGCCCCGGCACAAGGACGAAAAATTGCCGCCAGCCGTGATAGAGGGGGGTTTGATGGGCGATCGCCCAGCCCGGCAACAGGAGCAACGGCAACACCACCATCACCACCGCCGCCCGCTGCTGATCCGTCAACTGCCGAACATTCACCCCCAGAAAAATCACCCCTAACACCGCGCTCACCTGCCACAGCAGCGGGGTCGTCTGCCAAATCCACACGGGCAGATAATTCCAGGGCACAGCAGCGGCGGGCATGAACTCTCCCGCAAACAGTACCTGCCCCGGCCAGGCCGGTCGCGCCACCCGCAGCAGTGCCGCTCCGAACCAATCCAGAGGCTGCGACCAAGCCGCCGGATGGAGCAGGAGGGTGGCGATCGCCCACATCACCCCACTCACCCCATAAAACGGCCAAAACT